>CAIYFP010000524.1 GCA_903925515.1 uncultured Verrucomicrobiota bacterium | reverse complement strand
GAACCCACGACCTTTTGACCCCCAGTCAAACGCGCTAGCCAAACTGCGCTACAGCCCGAGAGGTGGGGAAGCATAGCGAAAACCGCTTAGGTTCACAACTCGCCTTGAATTCTACGGCAGTTGTCGTGAGTCGCGGTTGGACATCTTCAGTCATGTGTGGTCAGTAGCGGCCCGCTGTGGTCATTCATGGCCAACGTCGCGTGCCCACCTCAGTGCCCACTGGATGGAGTCGGACGCGGAGGGATCTTGTCCCGTTGTCGCCCTCGCATTTGGCGACAGCATCTACTCGATCTTGCGGACATCCTGGCGGCCAGCGGCTGCGACGGTCGTCTACTTGTCCGGTATGGATCAAGCCCCGATGATTGGCATTCAGGAGTTTGCACGGATCCTCGGGTTCAGCGCCCGCACGTTCCGCCGACGGCGCGCAGAAGGAGCGATTTTGCCACCGCACTTGAACCATGGGCACCCGCGATGGTCGCTCACGCAGATTTTGCGGTGGATCAATGAAGGTTGTCCACCCCCGCCTAGGCACGGTCGCCGCGCATCGAAATCGGTGGCAGCCGAACACGGATCCTCGAAGCCGGGGATTGTTCGCGCAGAACAGCGATCCCCTGCGCGCCGGTGACGGAGTTTCCACTCGTCGCTCAAAAGTCTGGTCGGCACAAGGAGGTGGATCCAAGTTGGCCGACAAATGAGTGATGAAACGCGCCCAAATGAGTTCATTTGGGCAACGGTCAGGCTCGAGTTGGGCTTGCGCCGCCTGAAAACCTCAGCATTGAGGCGATGGAGAGGGTCTAGACACAGTTTGGAGAAGGATCATGAAAGACACACATGGGGATGGGTATCAACAGAAATCAATCAATCTGGATCAACTTCAACGTAGGGCTCAGTCTCGACGGTCGCTGCCAGCTGAAGAAAGCATGCCCCTGGCTCAACGGTTGGAGCGCTGCCTAGCTGATGGCGTGCTCTGGGCTTTACTTCAGGCTCTGCGGGAGCGGCAGGGGGCTGAAGGCGGTCGGATCTTCACCATCTGCTTCAACCTTCACTCAGAGAAAGTGTCTTGTGAACGGGCGATGGCGGCCCACTCCGAGGGCATCTCAAGCCTCGCCAAGTACCTGTGGGATAGGTTCAACAGAAAGAAAGGTGTACCTGGAGATCATTCCCGCAATCATTCCTACCTATCTCCGGCTGCAAAGGGCTGTCGACCACTTTCCGTCTTCACCCCAGGGAAAGCTGCTGATGGCTGCTTCCACACCCACGGCATCCTCTACGTCCCGGAGACGGTTGGTAATAGGGTCCAAGAAGAGCAACTCCTTGCCTTCCTGTCTGAGTTTCGCGGCGACGGGGTCGCTTCTCGATTGCATAAGACCGCTGTTCACATCTCCCCAATCACTCCGCTTGATGACCCGTGGCAGCCTGGGTGCTACATGAGGACGAATCTGAGTTCCTTGGATTCGCACGACCGCACCCTGATGCTGGCTCCCTACGGAAGGAATGTCGCCGAGGACTGTGCTGACATCAGCAGGCGGGTTGATGGACTGGTTCACGAGCTGGGGAAGCAGGAGCAGCTCGAGGGCAACCGGCGCGCCGTTCGCAAGAACCGTCTTGTTCAAGACGCATGGGATGGGATGCGCCGCTCTTCACCCGTCAAGACGGGGCGGCCTGTCGGTGTCCTGGCTCCTCCTGGGTCCGTACCAGTCCCCCAGAAGCCAGCGGAGCCCCCACGATTGCCATCAGCGGAGCGAACAACAGGGATGGTGGAGTGGGACGGAAGTGCCAACCGAGGGAGGAGATTTCCCAAAAAGGGCGCAAAACAAAGACATGAATCAACCCATCGAATGCGGAGGGAGTTGCCAAACGTCTCTTCTCCCCGGAATTTCAGATCCCAAAGAATCTCAGCACCTACCCCCACCCCCGGGGGGGCAGGATGAGGTG
>CAIYFP010000523.1 GCA_903925515.1 uncultured Verrucomicrobiota bacterium | reverse complement strand
GGCTTTCCGGGAGCCGCCCGAAGGGCCGCGGCTCGTTTTGTGTCCCGCGTCGTGGCTCGCTCCTCACACACCGCTGCGGGTCTGGTCGTCGCTCGCGCCTCGTTGGACACGAAAATCCCTCGCGGCGCAACACCAGCCGTTTGCGAGATTCGGCACTAGCACGAATTCCCGTCCCCCGATGCAGCCCCCGCCCCCCCCGGTCCCCGTGGCCCTTGCCCAACCTCACCGCGAATGTCCCCTCCCCCGCACGACGCCCCCGCCAACTGGAAGCAACCCGCGCACAGGCACACGTCACCCAGCTCCGTCGCATCCGCCGCGCCGCATCGGTCGCAGCATGGGGCTTCCTTGTTCACGTTCATCGCCTCATTCCTCCACCACCCGAAACCACCCTGAGCCTGACCCGGAAGAAACGCGCCAAGAACCCGACCAACCCGGGAACATCGCCGTGCCATCCGTTGTCCATGGACCGTCCACGCCATCGGCACCCTCGAGCCGATACCGCTTGCCCGGGGTCACGGGCCATTCCAACCGCATCGTCCCGTTCGCGTCCCAGCGCGCGTCCACCCCAAGCGGCCGGTCCGACCGCAAGGGATCCGTCCCGAGCCATGCCTCCACGGCATGCACAAGCCCGTCGCCATCCGGGTCATCCCTTCCCGCTTGCCCCAGACCCCCGAGCCAGGCGCCCTCCCATCCGTCGTCCAGCCCGTCCCCATCCGCGTCCGACACCCTCAACCCCGTCAACTCCAGCTCGGCCTCCACGACCTGCCCGGTCGCCCCCGCCGCCTCGTCCGTCACCGCCAACGTCCATGTCCCGCGCGACGGCTCGAACACGTGCCTACGAGACGAATACCACCACTCGTCCATTTGCGCCGACGTCATCGTCCCGCACCGCTGCAACACGCTCCATGTGCCCGCCGGCGATCGCAGGGTCACCCGCAGGTCCCCCATCCTCGGATGCACCGCCCGCAACCGCACCCTCGCCCCGTCCAATGAAAGCGACTCCGTCACGTCAAACGTCACCTCCGCCGACCGCAGGCTCAGCATCAGCCTCGCGGAGGGCTGCGCCGCAAGGGCCCCAATCAACGCCAACCCGTCGTTCCTTCCGACCGTGACGGCCGGCATCCGCGCCCCGTCCGTCCCAAGCATCAACCCACGACCGTTCCCCGGCTCCGAGTTCACGATCACCGCCGCCGCCGCCCCGGCCACCCCCGCGATTCGCACAAGGTCCGGGTAATCCAACGACCCTCGCTGCAACACAAGGCACGCCCCGGCCGACGCCGGCACGTTGGCCCCGGTTCCGCCATCCCTCCATCGCATCGGCCCCATGCTCCCGTCCGCATGCAACCCCGTGCCCCCGGACGCCGCGAACGACAACACCGGGGTCATGCCCGCCGTCTCCACCCGGAGCCCGTCGTCCGGGATGGCCACCTTGGATTCCCGAACCTGCCTGACGACCGAACGTTGCGCCGACGCAGCCCCAAACGCCGGCAACGCCGCCAACCGCATCAGCATCCCGGGGTCCGGCGTCCCATGCCCCACGTTGTGGCTCACCACCATTCCAGCCCCGTTCGTTGCCCGGTCCGGGTCCGCCATGTCCACGGGCCGCGACGCCACCGCAAGCATCCGTTGCACGTCCGCCACCGACAAACCCGGGCGCACCTCCAGCAACATCGCCACCAACCCCGTGACCTGCGGCGCCGAGAACGACGTGCCCGCCTGCATCCGAGGCCCGAACACGTACCCGCTCATCCCCACCCCGGAATTGGACTCGGTGCTCAGGCCCGCGTCCCCCGACGGATCAAGGCAGAACAACTGCGACCCCTCCGAAACCTCGCCCCCGGCCGCCGCAACCAGCACGCACGCCCCGGGCGTCGAGTAGCTCGCCACCGCACCGTCCCGACGCAGCCCCGCCACCGTGATCGCGCCCGGATGGTTTGCGAACGCATCCAGGTTGGCGTCGCCCACGCCCCGCGGCCCAAAGACGCTTCTCGCCCGGGTGTTGCCTGCCGACCGCACCATCGGCACCCCGAGACCCCCGCGCGCCCTGTGCAGCACGTTCGACAGCGCCACGTGCTCCACGGGCGTCGCGTACAGGAAGTCAAGGTCCGCGTTCGCCCAGGAATGGTTTTGCACCCATGCCCGCCCGTTTCCATGCTCCAGCGCCCGCGCAAACATCTCCGTCTCCGGCAGGTTCCCGGACGCATCAAAGATCACCTGCCCGCTCCAACCCGACCCCGGAGCCGCCCCCGCAATCCCAATCCCGTTGCCCCCGCGCGCCGCCGCAAGCCCGGCCGTCGCGGTCCCATGGAACTGCCCACGCGTCGAATGCGCACAGTTCGTTGCCCCCGTGAACCAGTTCCGCGCAAGCTCCGCCACGAATCCCTCCCGCAGGTCCGGATGGCCCGCATCCGCGCCGTCGTCATA
The DNA here is from genome assembly GCA_903925515.1 of uncultured Verrucomicrobiota bacterium. GTDB lineage: Bacteria > Verrucomicrobiota > Verrucomicrobiia > Limisphaerales > UBA9464 > UBA6176. The sequence goes on along the minus strand of CAIYFP010000523.1, from coordinate 10,830 downwards.
CAGACTCACCACCACCCCGCTTCCCCTCGCCACCGCCCAGGCCGACCGCATCGCCATCGCCGAGGACACGGGCGCCGCCCCTTGCGTCCCCTTCCCGGGATCGAGTTGCCATTGCCGGTCGAAATAGGGGTCCGAGGGCGCCGACGCCCATCCCCCCGTCACCCGCGCGTTGAAACGCCGACGCGACACCGAGACCACCTCCACGGAAGCCTCCCGCGACAACCCGTCCGCCGCCTCCAACGCCTCCATGGCCGTTCCCGCCTCCCATACCGCCGTCCGCTCGTCAATGCCCCGAACCCATGACAAGCCGAGCGCCGCCCCCAGCCGCCCAAGCTCCCCGGACGACGTCGCCCGCAGGAACAAGCTCCTCCCGAACTCCACCCGGTGCGTCGTCCCGGGCTCGTGCGCCCCCGCGCCCATCTCCCCCTCGACATCCCCTTCCATGACCCTCGGATACGCCCGAACCAACGGCTCCTTCATCCGCCAAGCCGTCCGCACCTCCTCGCCGCCGCATCGGTTCCCTCCAAGGAATCCCAACGCGACGGCCCACGCGACAACGCGCCACCCAATCCCTCCGCACCTCGCAACCCACCCCGTCACCGCCCACCCCCCGCCCCCTCAACCCCGCCCGCAAAACCGCCGTCCGCCATCCAGTCCTCAAACCGCTCCAGCCAACGACCGGAGGGCCTCCGGTTCCCCTCCCTCACGCCAAACCCATGTCCGCCCGTCGCAAACACGTGCAACTCGGCCGACACACCCGCCCGCTTGTATCGCAGGTAGGCCTCCGCCAGCCCCTCCCCAATGTCCTTCCGGTCGTCCTGCGCGCACGCAAGGAATGCCGGGGCCGAGTTCGTCGTCGGCTGGATGTCCCCCGAACGTCCCGGATAAACCAACCCGATGAAGTCCGACCGCGCTCCCGGTCGCTCCAACGGATCAACGGCGCCCGGGTCGCCCGCGTCCGTGCTCGCGCTCGCCTTCCACGCAAGCTCGCCCCCGGCCGAGAACCCCAGCGCCCCGACGCGCCTCGGATCGATTCCCCACTCGGACGCCCGCGACCGGATCAACCGGATGGCACGCCGCGTGTCCGCCATCGCGTGCTCGTCGATCCGGTACGGCGAGTTCGTCCCCCGGGCCAACCGATACTTGAGCACGAACGCCGCAGTTCCATGCGACGCAAGGATCCGCGCCGCGTTGTGGCCCTCATGATCCACCCACAACTCACGATGTCCCCCTCCCGGGATCACAAGGACGGCGCAGCCATTGCCACGGCGCGGCACATAGCCCGTCACCGACGGCCGATGCACCCCCGAAAGCACCCGCTCGCCCGCCGCCGTCACCCGGACCCGCTCCAACTCGGACCGGCCCTCGGATCCCGGGGCCCCGCCCGGCCAGAGCAGAATATCCAACGGCACGAGTTCCCCTGCCGCGAGACCCGCCCATGCCAACAACACCCATGCCAGGAACCCTGCCATGCCATGCCTCCATGCCGCCCTCGCCCACATGCTCCATCCTGTTCCCAACTCCTCCGTGGATGCAATGCACCGCGACATCCCCCCGATCCCCGCGTCAACTGTTCCTGAGTGCCCGGTTGTCGCCTCTCGCGGCACCGCCCGAGGGTTGTTCCAGCAGGGCCTCCTCGTGTCTCCGCGTCTCATGGCAATCTCATGCGCCCCACGATGCCGCAAGCAGGACCGGCAGTCCCATGGCGGCGGCTTGTTCCTTCACCCGTTTCAGAAGCTTGGCTTGCGAGGGGAACGTCGGCACGAAGGACCTTCGTGCTCATCGTGCGGTGGGTGCTTCTTGTTGATCCCATGCCCCCCCCGCGTCCGCATCCGCGGGTCCGCCGTCGCCGCGTTCACCTCCGCCTTCCCCAACCACCCCTTTTTCCCCCGCACATGCTCGCCCATCTTCCCCTCGGCCATGCGCGGGTGCCGCGCCGTTGACGCGGCCGGGTGGTGCAGGGCATCGCCCTTTCCGGTCCATCGCGTGGGTCAGTTGTTGGATTCGCGTGTCCCATTCCTCGTTGGAACCTACCAAAGTCGTCGAACAACCCGAAATCTCCTCTTGCCTTCTCGAGCCTCGCCAACATATCAAAGGGGCGTTCGGTGCGAGTGTAGCTCAGCCTGGTAGAGCGTCACCTTGCCAAGGTGAATGTCGAGGGTTCGAATCCCTTCACTCGCTCCATCCCACCATCCAATTCGTCAGCTTGTTCATTTCGAGAACGTTCATGCGTGCCCGAGTGCCATGGTGGCCTCCCCCAATTCAGGTGCAGGTTTGGCTCCCGGTTCCAGACGCATGCGGCGCATCCAAAGGCTGATCGGCCCGGCAAAACCTCCTCGCGTCTTCACGACTTCTGACCAATGGCCCCTTCCAGTTGATTGCCGGGGCGGCCGAGTCTTTTCAAGATGCGGTCGGCCCGTGGAGCAACGGGATTGATGTCGAGCGCCATGCGGCCGAGGCGGAGGCACCCGCGGTCCAAGGAAAGCAGGCCCATGGCGCGTGGCTTGGTCCGGCACCTGCCGTCAACTCGTTTGGTAACATCCCTGATCCTCGCGTCAGCAGTTCCTGAGTGCCCGGTTCTCGCCTCATGCCGCGCCGACAGAGGGTTGAAACGAAAGGGGTTCAGGGCGTCAAGGCGTGGGAAAATCCATGCCGCCTCCGGCACGGGTTTCGAGCTGCATGCAGCGGGGAATTCCCCGCGCCATGCCGTCATGACGCGAAGAATGCAGTCTCGGGGATGCCCAAGCTGGGGTTCATGCCCGTCCGCCATCATGGCAGGCTGGAACCCGCCACGCCATGGATCGAAAAACGACCCCATCCTTGCGCGGGGATTTGGCTACCGCCCAGCCTCGCCCCGACGCTCGGCAAAGTTCGGCGTCCCTGCTCCCATCCCCGCCATGCCGCATCTCCACGAGAAAATCGACTTCACCGTCGCCGTGTTCGTCGTCGATCACGGCCGCGTCCTCCTCGTCCTCCACCGTCGCCTCGGCAAGTGGCTGCCACTCGGCGGCCACATCGAGCTCGACGAGGACCCCGAGCAGGCCGCCCATCGCGAGGTCCGGGAGGAAAGCAGCCTCCAAATCGAGCTCATCGGCGAACGCCCGCCTACCACCGAGCAGGGAACCCGCGCCTTGGTCGCGCCTCGCTTCCTTGACATCCACCGCATCTCCGACTCCCACGAGCACGTCGGCCTCATTTACTTCGCGCGACCCATCGCAGGCTCCGCGCGCCTCGCCGCCGAGGAACACCTCGCCATCCAATGGTGCTCCGAGAAGGATCTCGAAGGTCTCCAACCTCCCCTTTCCGGCGCCGTCCGTTGGTACTGCCTCGCCGCACTCCGCGAGGTCCGCCCCTGACGCCTTGCCCGCACCCCTCCCCAAAAAACCGCCGCCCTTCACCCTGCGAGACGAGCCGCAGGAATCGCCAGCAAGCGCGATCCCATGCATGCCACGTAGGTGGTGGCCGCATGGCCGCGTGCCCACTCGCCCAGCGCACGACGCCTCCCGGCAAGGCTCCCGCCCGCCCACGCGGAAAAAGCCGGGAGAATGATTCCCCTCTCCCCAACCACGAAGGCCGGCACCCGGACCTCCCCCATTCCCGCACGGCCCACGTTCACCGCCGGGTGCTCGTGCCCGCTCAAGACCCGCTCGCCATGAGGCACCCATGGCACGTGGTCACCGTGCACCCCCACCCATCCCGGTTCTTGCCATGACTCGCCCCACGAGACATTCCCGACCCCAAGCTCCCCAAGACGCCCCGCAAGGCCCCGGTCATGGTTCCCCAACACCACCCTCCATTCCACCCCACGCACACGTTCCAGCACCCCCACCAATGCCTCCCTCACCCCCTCCCACCCTGCCATCCCATGCACCATGTCCCCCAGCACCACCACCCGTCGCGCACCCCATCGCCGCACCAACCGCCCCAGCCGGCACGCCGTGTCGTCCCCACGACCTAACGGAACCATTTGCCCCCGCGCACGCTGCACCCACTCGTACCCAAGGTGGAGGTCCGCGATCACCACGGACCCCGACGGCACGTGGACCGCCGCGCGGTCCGCGTCCAGCCGGATGTCCGGCATCCCGGTAGGCGTCATGACCTCGGCTTGCTCCACGCCGCCATCCTTCCCGCGAGCACGCCCGGAATCGAGGGTTTCAAAAAAATAACTATTATATGGTATTTACCGCTGTGATTATCCAATCGCGGATAGCAAAATATCGCCATCATGCCGCATATGGTCGCCGTACCCCTCCCTGATGCCCCACGCGTCATCGTCCTCGAAAACAAAAACACCCCTCCAAGGCTCGTTTCCTCCTTCCTCTCCCAATCTGGCTTCCAGGTCCTCGCGGCGCACTCTCCATCCGAGGCCCTTGCCGGCATCGACGGCAATCGCTGTCACGCCATGGTCCTCGACCTCCACGTCCCGGAACCTCCGGACACCGATCTCGTCCGCACCATCCGCGACCACCGGGACCCCTTCATCAGCCACATGGTCATCGCCCTGCTGTCCACCTCGCCCCTCCCGTCCGACCGTGACTTCTGCATGAAGGCAGGCGCAGACCTGTTCCTCACGAAACCCCTGCCCCTGCGCGACGTTGCGCGTCTCCTTCGCGGCTACATTCGCTCGCGGTTCCCGTAGGCGGCTGGGCTCGACCCCTTGGGGGCGCCGTTCCGTCACGCCATCATCGAACTGCCATCCCGGGGCCGTCAGCAAGGTTCCTGCAATGCAGGATGTGACCGCCCGGGGGGATCCCTATCCCTGCCCTGCGCGGAGGATTCACGCGCGTCATTCCAGCCCGGCGCATCCCATCGGCCGCCGGTGTAGCCCCTCGGGATCGGGCTCGTTGGAGGCCAACTCGAAACCTTTCCCAAACCCTCCGACACCCCGCCTCATGAAGCTCCCACGCATCCATCCAGGCAGCAGCAAATAACTAGTTTTGGAGATTTTGGTCCACCAGTTAATTGTAAAAATACCACAAGCTGAGCTCAAAATACCCTACGTTGAATGGAGCACGGCACCGGATGTTCGAGAGCAATTCAAAGTCCAACGAAGGCGACGGGCCATGGCGGGCCCTCAGGGTCGCCCTCCATGAGGTGCGCTCCCCCATTGCGGTCATGGCCTACGCCGCGGAATTGCTGCTCGATCCCCGCCTCTCCATCGAGCCTCGCCTCCGGAAACGGCACCTTGAGTCCATCCAGCTGGCCTCCCGGGAAGCCGCATCGTCCCTCTCCCTCCTCTCCCGCCTGATCGAGGTGGAACAGGCCGTCTCCTGCCCGCGACTCGAACCCGTGCCGCTTGAGACCTTTCGGGACCCGGGCGGCCCCACCGAGGCCACGCCCACGGCCTCGAACGACGTCCTCCTCGCCGACGACCGTCTTGCCCGGCACATGGTGGCCAGCCTTTGGGAGCTCGCATCCTGCTTCCCCGCCCCGCGTGCGCATCTCGTCTCCGCCGACTTCATGGACGGCCGCGTTCGCATTCGGATGCAGGGTCACCCCTCGTTCCTGCGCTGCCTCCGGCACGGCCCGTCCACCACGCCGGTCTCACCCGGAGCTGCCGACGACGCGCCCGCCCCCTTTCGGATCCAGGTCCTCTCAAGCCTGTTTCGTCGTGCCCTTGGGGCGATGCATGGCTCTGCAACCACGTCGGTGCAGCAAGGTTGCCACGGCGACGTCCTCCTCCTCGAAATCCCCGCCCATCCTCCCGCCCAAAAGGGCGTGGGGTCCTGAAACCAACCCAGCCTCAAGCCCTTTACCCCTCCAACCCATGCAAATCAGCCTTGCGGTCATCGACGACGACCGACAGCTCCTCTCGCTCCTAGGAACCCACTTCGAGAACTACCCGGGCTTTGCGCCGCCCATCCTCTTCGACGACGGCCAAGCCGCCCTCCAGAAACTGGCACGTCGCAAGGCGGACGTCGCACTCGTGGACCTGCTCCTGCCCGGCGACTCCGGCCTTCGTGTCATCCGTCGCATCGCCGAGCGAGGCCTTGCGCGCCAAATCATCGCGTTCACCCATTGCGACGACGACGCCACCGTGTCGGAGGCCTTGGCCTCCGGTGCGACCGGGTATCTCCTCAAGGGCATGCCCCTCAATGAGCTTGCCTCCGGTCTCATCCGGTGCCTCAAGGGCGACCCCATCGTCTCCGCCCCGGTCCTCCGAACCCTCATCGCCAAGTATCACAAGCCCCCGCCGCCCAGCGTTGCCGAACTCCTCTCCCCCGCCGAGCTCCGCGTCATCGAGCTCGGTGCCGCCGGTCATGACTGCAAGACCGTTGCCTCCCTGCTCGGGCTTTCCGTCGCGACCGTCTATGTCCACAACAAGCGGATTGCCAAGAAGCTCGGCGTTCCAAACCGCCTCGCCGCGATCGTGAAGTTCCAGCAAGCGGGCACACCCAGGCCGTTGGCCGCCAAGAAATAATCGCGCCATCGCATCCTCGCCCTCTGCACCGCTCCCGTGCGTTGCACGCTCCTGCGGCCGCGCCTCGGGAACCCCGTGCCAGATCTTGGCAGTGCGCAGGGTTGGCACACGCCGCCGTCAAGGATGCCGCCCATGGCGCATGCCAGCCTTGAGACTGGCACGCCACATTCCCCACGCTTGAATCCAGGGCCGCTTCAGGGTGTCCTTTCCCCATGTTCCATCGCATTCCCCGTGCTGTACTCGTCGCCGCACTTTCCGGCGCATCCTTCCTCCCGGCCCTTGCCGTGCCTTCATGGGTCTGGTCCGACAGCCCCGACGCCAAAAACGCCGCGACCTTCCGCCGTTCCTTCGAGATCGCCGCACCCCTGCGCGACGCCACCCTCCTGCTAACCTGCGACAACGGCGCCCGCGTGCTCCTCGACGGCCAACCCCTCCTCGTGAACGCCGACTGGAACCAACCCTCCAAGGCCAACCTCACCAGCAAGCTCAAGCCCGGCCCGCACGTCCTCCTCGTCGAGGCCAAGAACGAGGGCGACGTCGCCGGCCTTGTGGCCCGCCTCGTACTCAAGGGCGAGGACGGCAAGGAAACCGTCATCGAGACCGACGCCTCATGGGAAGCCTCTCCCGCCGGCCAAGCCGCATGGCGCCCCGCCAAGGTCCTCGCCAAGTACGGCGACCAACCCTGGGGGGACGCCCTGTCCGGCGCGGGCGCATCCGCCCCGGCGGGAGCCGCCACCGCCACCGATGCGATCCAGGTTCGCCCCGGCTTCAAGGTCGAGCTCATCCACACCGTTCCCAAGCCCGTCGAGGGTTCATGGGTCAGCATGACCACCGACCCCAAGGGCCGGCTCATCGCCTGCGACCAAGGCGGCGGACTTCACCGTCTCACCCTTCCCACGGGCACCTCCGAGGCCAAGGTCGAGAAGCTCCCCAACAAGGTCGGAGGCGCGCACGGCCTCCTCCACGCCTTCGGCAGCCTCTACGTCATGGTCAACGAGCAGGGCGGCCGCCAAGGCCTCTGGCGCCTTCGCGATACCAACAACGACGACCAGTACGACGAAGAGCAGCTCCTCCGTCGCATCGAGGGCGGCGGCGAGCACGGCCCCCATGGCATCGTCCTCTCCCCGGACGGCAAGTCCCTCTACGTCGCCTGCGGCAACCACACCAAGCTCCCCCAGAACATGGAACTCTCCCGGGCCGCACGCTCATGGGAAGAGGACCAGGTCGTGACCCGCCTCTGGGACGCCAACGGCCATGCCCGCGGCATCCTTGCCCCCGGCGGCTACATCTGCCGCACTGATCCCGACGGCAAGTCCTTCGAGCTCGTCAGCTACGGCTACCGCAACGAGTACGACATCGCCTTCAACAGCCTCGGCGACCTCTTCACCTACGACTCCGACATGGAATGGGACGCCGGCTCCCCATGGTATCGCCCCACCCGCATCTGCATGGCCCCCAGCGGCAGCGACCTCGGCTGGCGCTCCGGAGCCGGCAAGTGGCCCGTCTATTACCCGGATAGCCTCCCGGCCCTCGTGGACATCGGCCCCGGCAGCCCCACCGGAGTCGTCTCCGGCCAAGGCGCCAAGTTCCCCGCCAAGTACCAGCACGCCATCTTCGCCAACGACTGGACCTATGGCACCATGTATGCCATCCACCTCAAGCCCGAGGGCGGCGGCTACAAGGCCGAAAAGGAGGAATTCCTCAGCGGACGCCCCCTGCCCCTCACCGACGTCCTCATCCACCCGTCTGACGGTGCCATGTACTTCGCCATCGGTGGCCGCGGCACCCAATCTGCCGTCTATCGCGTCACCTACACCGGCAAGGAAAGCACCGCCCCAGCCCCGGGCCCCCGTCCCACGGCTGCCCAGCAACTCCGCAAGAGCCTCGAAAAGCTCCACGACGAGGGCACCCCGACCTCCGCCCTCGACACGGCATGGCCTCACCTCGCCCATCAGGACCGTTGGGTCCGCTACGCCGCCCGCGTCGCCGTCGAACGTCAACCCGCCGCCGTCTGGGCCCCTCGCGTCATGGCCGAACGCCGCTCATGGGCCATCATCGAGGGCTGCCTTGCCCTCGCCCGCGTCGGCGACGCCTCCCATCGCGACCCGGTCCTTGGCAAGCTCAATGGGCTCGACATGGCCCGCCTCGACGACGCCGCTCGCCTCGCGGCCGTCCGTGCCTACCAAGTCGCCCTCATCCGCCGCGGCAACCCCGACGGAGCCATGCTGGTCGCAACCACCCAACGGCTGGAGGCGCTCCTCCCGTCCAAGTCCCGCGAGCTCAACCGCGAGGTCGTCGGCACCCTCGTCCGCCTCGGCTCATCCACCGTCGTCGCCAAGAGCGTGCCCCTCATGCTCACCGCCAACGATGCAGACCTGAAGTACGCCAGCGACGCCCTCCTTGAGCGCAACAAGGGCTATGCCACCGCCTTCTCCCAGGCCGCCAACACCCGGCCCAACCAGGAACAACTCGCCTACGCCTACCTCCTCCGCGAGGCCAAAGCCGGCTGGACCCCCGCCCTCCGCAAGTCCTTCTTCTCATGGTTCCCTCGCACCGCCCCATGGCAGGGCGGCAACAGCTTCCGCGGCTTCATCGAGAACATCCGCAAGGACGCCCTTGCCACCATCGGCGACCCCGCCGAACGCGCCGCCATGGACGCCCTCTCCACCAAGAAGCCAGACGCCTCCGTTGCACACCAGTTCGCCCAGCCCAAGGGACCCGGCCGCGCCTACTCCGTCGAGGACACCCTCGCCCTGGCCTCCGGCAAGCTCCGCGGCCGCGACTTCGAGAACGGCCGCGCCATGTACAACTCCACCGGCTGCGCCTCCTGCCACCGCTTTGACGGCGCCGGCGGCGGCGTCGGCCCCGACCTCAGTGGCGTCGCCTCCCGCTACACCCTCCGTGACCTCATGGAGAACATCATCGAGCCCTCCAAGGTCATCTCGGACCAATACGGATCCGAGGAGGTCCTCCTCAAGGACGGTTCCACCCTCGTTGGCCGCGCCTACGTCGATGGCAGCAAGCTCGTCGTCACCGCCGACCCGCGGAATCCCGAGGAATCCACCTCGGTCGCCCTCGACTCCATCAAGTCCCGCAAGCCCTACCCGGTTTCCCTCATGCCGGCAGGCATGATCAATGGGCTCAACCCAGACGAGCTTCTCAACCTCGTCGCCTACCTCCAGTCCGGCGGCAATCCCAAGCACGCCGCCTTCTCCAAGTAGGACGCAGGGCGGCCAGCCCGCGCCCCTCAATGCAAACACCGTGGTGGCCCGCCCGGGCCACGACGGTGTTTTTCCGTCCGGGCACTCCCCGTGTCCGATGGACCGAAGGTGCTAGTCCTCGCCCTGTGCCTTCGTGAACCCGGGCTTGCCGTCAAATGCCTGCAGCTTTTCCACGTGCATCCAACGCAGCCCGCGTGCCTCCAAGGCCGACAACAACGCGGCCACCTCCGCCTGCCCCACGTCCAGCGCGGGCACCTTCAGCATGAAGCGGCACCGGTGCTGGTCCACCACGTCCGTTTGTGTCCCGGTCAGCGGGAACACCACCGTCCCGCGGTTCGAAACCATCTTCAGCTTGAACGCCGTCCCCTCCGCCGCAGAGGCCACCTTCGGCCCCAGCTCCGCCGGCGGCAAAGCCGCCTCCACGAACACGTCCATCCCAACCACCTCGCGCCGCGCCGGGCGGACAAGGTCGATTGCGGCTGGAGTCGGCGGCAACCGCAGCTCGCCTCGCGCGCGCGCCGGGGTTCCCGAGGGAACCTTGCCAAGGTTCGCGATCACGGCGTCCGTGAAGGCACGCGTCCCGCTCGCGCCATGGTCGCCAAGCACGTCCCGCGTCAACACGCGCCCCTGCTCGAAGGTCACAAGGACCGCGTTCTCCACCGCGTCCGCCGCAGCGTGCGCGTGCACGTGCCGCAGCAGCATCACCGCCGACAAGATCAACGCCGTCGGGTTGATCACGTCCTTGCCCGCATACTTCGGCGCCGAGCCATGCACCGCCTCGAAGATCGCGACGTCCGAGCCCACGTTCGCCGACGGCGCGAACCCGAGGCCGCCCACCAACGCCGAGGTCAGGTCGGACAGGATGTCGCCGTTCATGTTGGTCGTGACGATCACCGAGAACTGCTCGGGCCTCCTCACGAGCTGGTGGGCGCAGTTGTCCACGATGATGTGCTGCGCGTTGAGGTCCGGGTACTCCGGCGCGATCTCCTCGAAGGTCCGCTTCAACAGCCCCTCCGTGAGCTTCATGATGTTCGCCTTGGTCGCGCAGTGGACCGTCTTCCGGCCCTCTGCCCGTGCAAACTCGAAGGCCAGACGCACGATCTTCTCGCAGCCCTTGCGCGAGATCAGCTTCAGGCATTGCGCCACCCCCGGCGTCTGCATGTGCTCGATCCCCGCGTACAGGTCCTC
>CAIYFP010000522.1 GCA_903925515.1 uncultured Verrucomicrobiota bacterium | reverse complement strand
GGGGGGCGGCCTGGGCTGGGGCGGGCGGCGCAAGGGACCCGAGCGCGGCGCGCGGGCCTTCACCGGGCGCGTCGGCGACGCACTCGCCGAGGACGAGCGCCCCGACGACGAACGAGAGGCAACGCGCGTGGACCATGGGTGCAAGCTACCCGCGACCGCGCGGGCGCGTAACGGTTTTTCGGCGCGCGACGCCCCTGCATGGCCGCCGCATGCCGCGAGCGGGCCCGGGGGAACCGGCGCGGGCTGGCGATCCTAGGGAAAGCCCGGCGGCAGCAGGTCGAGGATGGCGCGGAGGTTGTCCCGGACAACATGCCGGGCGGACTTGGCGACGACCTGGGACTTGGGGTTGAACGCGAAGGAACGGCCGGCCCGGGCAAGGAGGCAGCGATCATTCTCGCCGTCGCCCACGGCCAGGGTGGCGGAGGGCGGGATGCCGCTCTCCTCCAGGAGGTGGAGGAGGACGTTGTGCTTGCAGATGGCGTGCTCCTCGCATCCGCCCTGGTGCGACATGAACGGGCAGAGGGTAACCCGGCCCGTGGCCGTCTCCCTCCGGAATGCCATGACATGGGACAGGCTGAAGTCCGCAAACACCCGCAGCCGGACGGTCTCGGCGGCGATGCGGTAACTGTCCGTGACGATGCCCACGACGAAGCCGCGCCTGCGAAGCCCGACGACGAGTTCGATGGCGCCGGGCATGAGGGGGAGTGACCGGGCAACCTGCTCAAAGGTGGACTTGGGCACGCCCTTGAAGAGGGCGGCGATGCGCCGCGTGCGCCGCACGGGGTCCATCGTGGCGTGGTCGAGAAGGTCGGACAGCGCGGCCGTCCTCCCGGTCGCCTCGCCCAGGGCGGCCACGAAGCGACCGTCCAGCAGGGTCCCGTCCATGTCGATGAGGGCGAGGCCGCGCGCGCCATGCAGGCGACGGAGGCCGACGGGCCTGAGCGCGGCCTGCCGGCGGTTGATCTCATGCTGGTGGCGCATGAAGGAGAGGCGCAGGCGACCCCACTCGGCGGCGCGCTCGAGGATGACGCGGGAGACCTGGCAAGCCATCTCGGACAGGGCCTCCAACGATTGGCTGTCGTGCGTGATCCGGCCGATGTCCACCTCGGCGACGCGCGCGCCGGCCTTGATGGCGTCGATGACGAGCCCGACGTCCACGCCGTAGTCGTTCTCGAAGCGAAGCTGGCGAAGGACGTCCCGCCGTGCGGCGACGATGCCGCCCAGCGGTTGGTGGAGGTGGGAAAGCTCCGGGAAGTAGAGGCGAAGCAGGGGCTTGGCCGTCAGGGCGGTCACGCGCCCTGCGGCCCGGCTGAACCGGGCCTTCACGAAGTCGGCCTCGCCCGAGCGCAGCGGCTCGATCAGGGCGCGCAGCATGGCTCGCCGCAGGCCCTTCAGGTCCGCGTCGAGGTACACCACGAACTCGGTCGATGCTTCGGCCAACCCGTCCTGCATCGAGATGCCCTTGCCGAGCATGGAGCTGGCCACGACCCGGGCTCCGGCCCTTGTCGCAAGGTCGGCCGTGTCATCCACCGAGCCGTCGTCGATCACAAGCACCTCCCGCACCCAAGGGTCGCGGAGGGCGAAACGAACCACGGAGGCAATCGTGCGCGCCTCGTTGAGGGCCGGGATGACGACGGTGGCGCAGGCCTCGCTGCGGCTGCGCCGGGCGCGGCGGGATGACGGTCGGTTCGTGGATGGGCCGCAGGTGGCATCCACGGCGGCGGCGGAAGGTTTTCGAGCCATGCAAAACGACGAGGGGCTGGGCCCCGTGCCGGGGCCTTCGGTTGCAGGTGGCGGCCCGACCACCTGATTGCCTCCGGGCGTCCTGCCTCCCGGACCCTTGTCTTATCCCGTGCCAGCGCCCGGGCCCAAAACGCTATAGACTTGGCGGCGGCCATGGCAACGCCTCTTTGTGTCCCTGAATCCCCACGTAAGAAGTTTTTCGGCTCACGGCTCCGGCCATGGACGCGAATGGAGTGGCCAACGGATGGATCCCAAGGACCCCATCCGTTCACCCTCTCCAAAAAGCCCGGGCATCCCCATGCAGGGGAATGACGCCATGGCCCCCCGAAGCACGGACCGCATGGGATCCCTGGCGCGAAACCGAAGGTTTCGCAGCAGGTAGCCGGTGGTTGAGCGAAGCGATACCACCGGTCACCCATCCCCACCACCCTCCGCACCCGGGAGGGG
>CAIYFP010000521.1 GCA_903925515.1 uncultured Verrucomicrobiota bacterium | reverse complement strand
TCTTCTTCTAGCTTTGAGGTTTGATCGAGTTGCTCCTTCAATTTGGCGCGAGCCTCATCCAGGGCGGGCGTCACATCGGGAGGCATCGCGGAAAGTTCGGATTCAAGTGCGGCAATCCGTGCCTGCAACGTCGTGATCTCCGCCGCCTGCTCCTTGGCCTGCTGCTCGAGGCGCTTGTCACCGCAGGAAGAAAGCGACAACGCCGCCAGCATTAACAGCGGCAATCCGGAACGCGAAATCCGGAATCCAAGGCCGCGCAAATTTTTTTCTGTAAATTTCTTCAAGGCATTTAGCTGAAGCAGTTAGCTGTGGTGGCTTGTTTCTGTTAGTTTTGTGGTTTCAGGTATGATTTTCCGGATTCCCAGGCATCGGAGATTTCGACGAGGACGGCTGTGACGAGTCGTTGTAACGATTCCTCGCTTGGGAAGAGGCCGACGACGCGGGTGCGGCGTTTGATCTGGCTGTTGAGTGTCTCGCAGGCGTTGGAGGTTCTCAGTTTCCGGCGGTGCGCTTCGGGCAGGTCGAAGACGGTGAAGCCTTCGGGGAGGTTTTCCTCGGCCCAGGCGACGAGCTTGGGCTGCTTGTCGCGCCACGTATCGAGGAAGAGGCGGAGACGCTCCTCTGCGTGGGGGCGGGATTCGGCGTTGAAGATGGCGGCGATTTGGGAGGCGATGAGGGATTTGAGTTCCTGCTTGGTGACGAGGTGGCCGGCGTTCTGCTGGAGGTGGAACTGGCAGCGCTGCCAGGGACTGGCGTTGCAGGCGGCCCGCAGGGCGGCTTTGAGGCCGGTGTGGGCATCGGAGACGATGAGATCGGGAATGCCGATGCCGCGCTCCTTGAGGGCGACGAGGAATTCGCGCCAGTGGACTTCGGCTTCGGAGAGGGCGCAACTGACCCCAAGGATCATGCGTTTGCCGTCGTCACGCCGGATGCCGATGGCTTTGAGGGTGGCGCAGTCGCGGACGGTGCCGTCGATGCGGACCTTGTGGTAGGTGGCGTCGAGGATGAGGTATTGGATTTCGGGCAGTGGGCGTGAGCGCCATTTGGCGAATTCGTCGTCGAGCTGTTTGTTGAGGTTGGAGACTTGGCCGGAGGAGACCTCGAAGCCGCAAAGTTCCTCCATGACTTTGGTGACGCGGCGGGTGCTGACACCTTGGACGTAGAGGGTGGCGATGGCGGACTTGAGCGCGCGGTCGCTGCGGGAGCCTTTTTCAAGCAGCGAGGTGCGGAATGGCATGTCGCTGTCGCGCACTTGGGGGATGGCAAGTTGGAGAGCGCCGATGGCGGTTTGGAAAGTTCGTGGTTTGAAACCGTTGGAGTGGCCGTTGCGCCCGGCGCCGCGTTGGTAAGGACCGGCCCCGATGTGATTTTCACGCTCGATGAGCATGGCGGCGTTCATGAGGAGTTGGGCGATGTTTGCGAGTCCCTCGCCGAGGCCGTCGGCGAAAAGAATCTTGAGGAGTTGGTCTTGGAGGGTAGCTTCGGTTTGTTCGTTCATGGTCTTGGTCTGTTTTGCTTCGCAGCTTTCAGACTGAAGGCCTTGAACGGACGCCGCAAGCCACCCGGGAGGGG
>CAIYFP010000520.1 GCA_903925515.1 uncultured Verrucomicrobiota bacterium | reverse complement strand
GACGGCGAGGGCATCGGCCTGCCGGTGGAGGGGCGGGAGCTGGGGGGCCTCCAAGGTGATCTCGAAGGGCGGGTACGCCATCCCCGGGATGGACTGGAGCATGCCGGGGTAACCGTCGTGAATGACGCCGGCGTCGGCGTCGAAGCCGTCGATGCGGGCGCCGTGGTTGCGGGGGAGGAAGCCCCCGACCTCGAGGAGAGCCGGCTGGATGAGGTGCCGCGAGAGGATGTTGCCCTTCACGAAGCCATAGAGGTCATGGCTCGTGTCGTCCGAGTGCAGCGTGATGATCCCATGGAAGGACTGCATCCAGATCTCGGACTCGAGGAAGCGCACCTCGGGCTGCTGGCTTTGGCCCCAGACCTCGCGGTCGAGGTCCAGACCGGCGCGGTTGTGCCGGGCGTTGTCCTCGAAGCCGGTCGGGTTGCACATCGGGTAGATGAAGAGCGCGTAGCCCTCCGCCACGTCGGGGTCTGCCTCCAGGGACTGGAGGAACCTCGGCAACGCCAACGCGCCCTCGGGTTCGTCCCCGTGGATCGTCGCGAAGATGCCGATGCGCAGGGTGTCGCCCCCGCCGCGGCCTGCGATGGCTGCCTCCACGTCGGTTCCGGATCTGCGCTTATTGCCGATCGATGCAATGAGAAATAAATACTACATAGTCAATCGAGAAATAATGATCCACGCGGCATCGTTCTTAAAATGGGAATAATCAATGATTTATTGGCTATTAGAGCGATAATTCAGATCCAACACCCCTGGGGAATAAAATACAATCTTACTGGTGTAGTATGTTTTAATGATCGGAATGGTGTCGCCGAATAGCTCTGGCCCATGAGAAAAGTTCCGGGCACGCAACAGGATGCGCGGCCGTCGTGGTTCTGGTCTGGGGCGGCTCGGCGTGTCGGCCTGCTTCGGCAGGGATCAAGGCCACGGTTGCGCCCGAACGTATGGGCGACCGGACGAGGCCGGCACAATCTTGTTTCCCATCCCATGGGTGGCGCCCATGGCTGATGACGACGGAACCTTCCAGCCTGTGGTCCGCTTTGGGGAGGGCCGAACCGGGGCACGGTGCCGTCCGGGGGGGGCCTGCAAGGTTCGGTCCAACCTGGACGACAACCCGCAAGTCGGGATGCGTTGTTGGGCATCGCGAACCGTCTTCAAGGGTGCCGATGGACGCGCGGCATCCCCAACGTGACCTTGGAGAGGGGGCGACCCATTCCTGGCAAGCCGGCCATTCCACGAGAGTTGGCGAGCCTCGGTGCACGATCCGGAGCAAGGCCAAGGCCGGGCTTTCCACCAGCACCCTTTCCTCGGTCGCGTCCGCTTGGCTGAATGGAACTTGAACGGCGAAGGCGGGGGCGGGCATCGTTGCGCGGCAGAAGGAGGTCCGTGCGAGCGACAGGATGGCCGCCGCCAGACTGGGATTTGCGCGTTTGGCCGCCATGGCGCGAACGGTGGGCCGGGGGGGATGGCAGCTTGGGAACCGAAGACCTCCGGGCGAATGGCGGGCGCGTCGAGGTGCACCCGGCTCGTGCCGAAGGCGGGCGTGGGGAAACCGTGGGGCGGCCCTCGTATGGAGGTGGAGGTATCAGCCAGCAAGATTTGTTTATGTCTTCGACAAAGCGACAGTTTGTGGCGGGTCATGTCGCGGGCATCCCGCGTTCGGGCATCCGGGATTTCTTCGACATCGTGCAGCAGATGCCGGAGGCGATCTCGCTGGGCGTTGGGGAGCCGGACTTCGCGACGCCGTGGCACATCCGGGAGGCGGCGATCTATGCGTTGGAACGTGGGCGGACGCAGTACACGGCGAACCTTGGATTGCTGCGGCTGCGGGAGTCGATCTCGCGGTACGTGGAGGCGAAGTTTGGCATTCGATACAACCCTGTGAACGAAGTGTTGGTGGCGGTGGGTGTTTCGGAGGCGTTGGACCTTGCCCTGCGGGCGGTGCTGAACCCCGGCGACGAGGTGATCTACCATGAGCCGTGCTACGTGAGCTATGCGCCGAGCGTGTTGCTGGCCCATGCGAAGCCGGTGCCCGTGGTGTGCAGGGCCGAGGATGGCTTCGCGGTGACGGCGGCGGCCATCGAGGCGGCCATCACGCCGAGGTCCAAGGTCTTGATGTTGTCATTCCCGACGAACCCAACGGGCGGGACGATGACGCGGGAGCAACTGGAGGAGATTGCGGCGGTGGCACGCCGGCATGACCTGCTGGTGTTGACGGACGAGATCTACTCGGAGCTGACGTTCGAGGGGGAGCATGTGTCCATCGCGAGCCTGCCGGGGATGGCGGACAGGACGATCTTCCTGCATGGGTTCTCGAAGGCGTTTGCGATGACGGGGTTCCGGATCGGGTATGCGTGTGGCCCGGCGGACCTGATCGAGGCCATGATGAAGGTGCACCAGTACTCGATCATGTGCGCGAGCATCATCGCGCAGGAGGCGGCGGTGGAGGCGCTGGAGCACGGCGAGGCGGCGGCGGCGGAGATGCGCGAGCAGTACAAGCTGCGCCGGAACTTCATCGTGAAGTCCCTGAACGACATGGGTCTTCCGTGCCATCTGCCGCGGGGGTCCTTCTATGCGTTCCCGGACATCCGGGGAACGGGGCTGGGTTCCAGGGAGTTCGCGGTGCGCTTGTTGAGGGAGGAAAAGGTTGCGGCGGTGCCGGGCGGGGCATTCGGGGTGTCCGGGGAAGGCTTCCTCAGGATGTGTTTTGCGACCGCATTCGACCGCATCCGGGAGGCGATGGTGCGTACGGCGCGGTTTGTGGAGCGGGTCCGGCAGGACTGAGGTCCGACGCGGAGGAGTCTTCCATGGCCGGGCGGAGGCCGTGCTTTGGGCCGTACCCGGGCGGCCGCAGCGGGTACTAAGCCGTAACGATTCAGTTGGGTCGGTCGTGCTTGCTCGATCTGCTTGCGCAACTCCTTCGTCGTTCGCTCGTTACGGGCCTCGTACCGGCCCGCGCCTCGCTCACTCCTCGGCTTGCACAAGCATCTGCTTTGCAATCACTTCCCTCCCAACTGAATCGTCCCGGCTAAGAGACCCTTCCAAAGCCCATCCGCGTCCACCATGCGGCGAGTTCGTCGGCGCCGAAGTCGGCGAGGATGTGGCCGTCCGCGTCGAGGGACGGGGCCCGCGTCTGGCCCGTCAGGTCGTGCATTTCGGCGCGTGCAACGGGGTCCCGGATGACGTCGAGGACCTTGTAGGCGACGCCATGGTCGTCGAGCCATTCGACGGCCTCGATGCACCATGGGCAGCCGGGCTTGATGAAGAGGCGAACCGAGCGGGGAGCAGGCATGGTCGCGGGGGTTGGGAGGAAGGGTGGGAGGTCAGCGGACGCCGAACTGGTAGGTGGTGGACGAGCGGAAGGTTTCGCCGGGGCGCAGGACGGTGGACGGGAAGTGAGGATGGTTGGGCGAGTCGGGGAAGTGCTGCGTTTCGAGGCAGAAGGCACCGTGACGCTGGAACAGGATGTCGTCGGAGCATCGGATGCCCTCGGGCGGCGCGAAGTTGAAGGTGTAAAGCTGGACGCCGGGCTGGTCGGTTCGGCAGGCCATGGTGCGACCCGAGGCCGGGTCATGAACCTCGGCGGCAAGGCGGAGGTGAGGTCCGGGGGCCGGGTTGGGATCGAGGACGAAGTTGTGGTCGTAGCCGGGCACGTGGAGTCCCGCTTCCATGTTGCGTGCACCGATGGGCAAGGGGCGCGTGAAGTCGAGGGCGGTGCCGTGGACGGGGGCGAGCTCGCCGGTGGGGATGAGGCCGGGTCCAACGGCGGTGAAGCGGGACGCGTTGAGGCGCAGGACATGGCCGAGGATGTCGCCCTTGCCTGACAGGTTGAAGAAGCTGTGGTTGGTGAGGTTGAGGATGGTGGCGCGGTCGGTCGTGGCGGAGTAGTCGATGCGGAGGGTGTGGTCCGGGGAGAAGGAGTACCGGACGCGGACGTCGAGGTTTCCCGGGTAGGATTCATCGCCGTCGGGGCTTAGGAGGGAGAACTCGGCGGAGGCAACGTGGGGGCCGGACTCGATGGCGACGAGGTTCCAGAGCTGCTTGTCGAAGCCGACGGAGCCGCCATGGAGGTGGTTTTCGCCGTTGTTGATGGCGAGTTGATGGGTGGTGCCGTCGAGGGTGAAGAGGCCCTTGGCGATCCGGTTGGCGTAGCGGCCGGCGACGACGCCAAAGAAGGGATGCTTCTGGACGTAACGTTCGAGGGCGTCGAAGCCGAGGACGACATTGCCGGGTTTGCCGTGGCGGTCCGGGACCTCGATGCGGGTGATGGAGAGGCCGAGGTTGATGGCTTGGACGCGCGAGCCGTCGGGGGCGACGAGGGAGACAAGGCGGACCTCGCGGCCGTCGGGCAGGTGACCGAAGGATTGGGAGGAGACGGTCATGATGAATGGGGATGGAAGGATTGCCGGGAAGCGGCGGTTTGCGGGGATGGGAGCGAGGGGCTTGGGCGAGGCTGGCGCTGGAGGGCGTTCTCGATCCAGAGCTTCCAGACGATCCAGAGGGCCTCGCGGACGATGGAGCGGGACATCTTGGAGGAGCCCTGGAACCGATCGACGAAGGTGATGGGGACCTCGGCGATGCGGCCGCCTGCGCGCCAGACGCGGTGGGTGAGCTCGATCTGGAACGAGTATCCGTTGGAGCGGACGTCCCCGAGCCCGAGCGCAAGGAGGGCGCGGCGGCGGAAGCACTTGAAGCCGCCCGTGGGATCGGAGACGGGCATGCCGGTGATCATCTGGACGTAGCGGGCGGCGGCCAGGCTAAGGAGAAGGCGCTTGAGCGGCCAGTTGATGACACGAATGCCACGGAGGTACCGGGTGCCGAGGACGAGGTCGGCGTCATGGGACCGGGCGGATTCGAGGAACGCGGGGATGTCGGCGGGGTTGTGGGAGAAGTCCGCGTCCATCTCCATGATGAACTCGTAGGGCCGCGCCAACGCCCACTGGAAGCCTGCGATGTAGGCGCGCCCGAGGCCCTGCTTGCCGGCACGATGCAGCACATGGACGTGTGGGTTCGAGGCGGCGAGCTCGTCCGCGACGCGTCCGGTGCCGTCTGGCGAATTGTCATCCACGACGAGGACGTCTGCCGCGAGGGGCTGGGCCATGATGCGCCGCACGAGCTGCGGCAGGTTGTCGCGCTCGTTGTACGTGGGGACGACGATGAGGACCTCGGAGGTCATCGAAGGTGATGGATACATGGCCGTCATCATGAACGACGGCAAGCACGTTACCGATCCGGCGTCAGTCGGTGAAGCGCAAGAAGGGGAGGGGGTGTCACGCGTGGGGTGCGGCGAGTTGCTGGCGGAGGGTGGTCTTGAGGATCTTCCCCGTGGCGTTGCGCGGGAGGGTGGCGAGGACGACGAATCGCCGGGGAAGCTTGAAGTCGGCAAGACGCGTGCGGAGGAAGTCATGGGCGGCGCCCTCGTCGAAGGAGCAGCCGTCGTCGAGGCTGACGAAGGCTACGGGGCGTTCGCCGCGACGTTCGCAGGGCTCGCCCACGACGGCGGCCTCGCGGACGCCGGGGATCTGGTAGAGGACCTCCTCGATCTCCCGTGGATAGACGTTGATCCCGTTGGGCTTGAGCATGTCCTTCTTGCGATCCGTGACGACGAAGTAGCCGTCGGGACGGCGGTGGCCGATGTCGCCGGTCCTGAGCCACCCATGGACGAGGGTCTCGGCAGTTTTCTCGGGGGCATTCCAATAGCCGGCCATGACGTTGCCACCCCGCACGCAGATCTCGCCGTCCGTCCCATCGGGCAACAGCTGGCCGTCGTCGGACTGGATCGACACCTCGACGTCGGGGATGGGGAGCCCGATGGAGCCATCGACCCATGGCCCGGCGATGGGGTTGACGGAGACGACCGGGCTGGCTTCCGAGAGGCCGTAACCCTCGATGAGGGGGACGTTGGGATGGCGTTGGTTGAACGCGCGGAGGATTTCGGCCGGCAGGGGGCCTGCCCCGCTGATGCAGAGGCGAAGGGGAAGTTCCATGCCGGGCGGCAGATGGGCGAGTGTCCTGAAGAGCGCGGCCATGGCCGGAAGCACGGTCCCCCGGCACCGCAGCATTTCCTCGAGGGCGTGCTTGGGCGCGTGCAGGGACTGGATGAGGACGATGGAGCCGCCCACGAGGAGAGGCAGCAGGATGCACACGGTGAGCATGAAGCTGTGGAACATGGGCAGCATCAGGACGAAGCGGTCAAGGTCCGCGACGGCGAGGACCTTGCGGCAGGACTCCACGTTGTGGAGGAGGTTCCCGTGCGTGAGCATGGCGCCCTTGGGATGGCCCGTGGTCCCGCTGGTGTACACAAGGACGGCGAGGTCGTCCCGATCACAGGTGCTCGTGGGCGGTGCCAGACCATCGGGGGGCGACGCCGGGAAATCCTCGGCGCGCAGGGTCCGGAGGCCCTCCCGGCACTCGAGCATGGCGTGGGCCGGGTCGGCGAGGGTCGCCTCGGTGACAAGCACCCGGATCCCGGCGTCGTCGAGCATGTAGGCCACCTCGGCGGGCTTGAGGAAGGCATTGATGGGGACCGCGACGGCGTCGGCCGCAAGGATGCCCATCAGGGCGGAGATGAACTCGGGCCGGTTGCGAAGCCAGATGCCGATGCGGTCGCCCTTTCGGGCGCCATGGACGGACGCGAGTTGATGGGCGAGCCATGCCGCCTGGCCGAAGAAATGGGAGTACGGAAGGCTGGAATCGGCCCAGAAGACGGCGGCCTTGCTGGCGTTTGCGGACGCGGCGGACGCGAATGCGTCGGAGAGGTTGCAGTATTGCATGCGAATGGAAACGAATCCGAGGCTACCAAGGGTGGATGCGGGTTCCAAGGGCGGGTTGCGGCCGTTCCCGCCTTGTGCGACGCCGTGGGCAGTGGATGAGCCTGGTTGGGCCTGCCAGCGTCTGGCTGCCTTGGCGCGAGCCCAGACACGGCATCGAGTGCGGTGATGCGGTGGCGCGGATGCGCCAAGGATCCCAAATCCCGGCGTAAGGAGGGGGGAATCTTTCGATCCCCATGCGGATGGGTTGCGGAAGGCTTCGTGCCAACACGAGATCGTGGCGGATGGGCATGAACCCCGGCATGGGCATCCCCGAGACGGCATGCCTTGCGTCATGGAGGCATGGCGCGAGGAATTCCGCGGGGCATGCAGCCCGGAATCCTTGCATGAGGCGGCATGGATGGCTTTCGCGCCAAGACGCCAAGACGCCATGAGCGCCTGTCTTTTCGACCCTCCGTCGGCGCAGCGTGAGGCGAGAACCGGGCACTCGGGAACTGCCGACGCGGGGAGCAGGGACGCGCCCGATTGCTTGAAGGAGGGCGGGGGTCGTTAGTACGGTTGTCGGCATGCAATTGACGGAGGCACAAGCGGAGCAGGCGCGGGGATGGCTGAAGGACGGGCTGAAGTTGTCGGACTTCCAGAAGCGGGTGGAGAAGGAGTTTGGCCTGAGGCTGACCTACATGGACACGCGATTGCTGGTGGATGACCTGCGGGTCGTCCCGAGGGACATCGAGCCACCCAAGGCTGCCGAGGCACCCGAGGCAGCAGGTCCCGCCGCGACCACCCAGACGTTCACGCCGGGCAACCTTCCTGCGCAGGGCGGCTTCGCACCGGCGCCGGTGCAGCAGGCGGCAGCGGCGGCGCCTGGTGGCGGGGTCAGCGTCACCACGGACGCGATCACCCGTCCTGGCGCGCTCGCGAGCGGTTCCGTGACGTTCAGCGACGGCCAAAAGGCGCAGTGGTACCTTGACCAGACGGGGCGCTTTGGGATGGTGCCTGCACAGCGCGGCTATCGGCCGTCGCAGCCGGACGTGCAGGAATTCCAGGCGCTGCTGGACCGGGAGTTGCAGAAGCTGGGGTATTGAGGGGGGGCCGCGCGAGCAGGTGGTCGCGCCACGGGTGCGACGCGTTAGAGGGGCTTTGGGTGGCGGAGTTTTTTGCCCGGCATGGGGTCCTTCCCATCTGAGTCGGCCTGACTACGAGGCCTCCCCCAGCGTCTTGAGGAAACGGATCATGGGCGGGGTAAGAACCTTGTCCATTCGATGGATGGCCGCGAGGGGACGTTCGAGGGTGGCGTCGGCGAGGGGGACGGCCAGCAAGGTGTGACGGGCCACCTCGGTTTGGGCCGCGCTCTTGGGGACGATGGCGATGCCGGCTTCCACCTCCACGGCACGCTTCACGGTCTCGATGTTGTCAAACTCCATGACGGTCCGGACCTTGACGCCTCGCTCGCGGAGGAAGCGGTCGATGGCCGTGCGGGTGGGGATGTCGGGCTCGAAGGCGATGAAGCGCTGGCCTTCGAGCCCTTGGGTGGGCAGCGGGCGCACTGCGGCGAGGGGATGGCCCGGCGACATGATCACCACCATTTGCTCGCTGCGGAGGGGCACGATCTGGAGACGGGGGTCGCGGGACGGGCAGGCGACAAGGCCGATGTCCGCGGCGTTGGAGAGAACGTCCTCGTACACCTCGTTGGCGCGCAGGTACTGGACGTGGACGTTGACCGTGGGGAACTCCCGGAGGAAGAGCTTGAGGTAGGGTGGCAGGTCGTGGAGGCCCACGGAGTAGATGGTGGCGACACGGATGGAGCCGGAGATGACGCAGCGGGCCTCCTGCAAGCTTGCCTGCAACTGCTGGAAGGCATGGACGATTTGCTTTCCATGGTCGCGAAGGCACTCGCCCTCACGGGTGAGCCGGAACTTTTTCTTGGACCTCTCGACCAACAGGCATCGGAGCTGCCGCTCCATCGACGCGACGAGCTGCGAGACGGCCGACTGCGTGACCCCGTTTGCGTGCGCCGCCTTGGTAAAGCTTCCGGTCTCCGCAAGGTCGCAGAAGACCTTGATGCCCTCGATGTGCATGCGGCCTCCATGAGGAGGCAACATGGCCCGGAAGAAAAGAGCCCAGGGGCGTCGGCGGGGCGGCGACGTGGCAGGCGGGTGGGCGGATCAGGTTTCGGGAGCCTGCCGGGGCGTCGTGTCATGGCCGCCCGAAACCCGGGTGACAACCCCGTGTACCACCCCCTTGGCGAGGCGTGTCGCCAGCCGTGCCCCCGGCTTGAGCACCGAGGCGTCCCGGACCAGCGCGCCGGTATCGGCGTCGGTCGTGATCGAGTAGCCCCGTTCCAGCACCGCCAACGGGGACAGCAGCCCGAGGCGGCCGTCCAGCGACGTCACTTGGTCGCGTGCCGCCCTTTGGAGGCGCGCCACGGCGGCGACCATGCGCCGCTGCAAGTCGGCGGAGCGTGCGGCCTCGTGTCCTGCTTTTTGGCGAAGCCGAGGCAAGGACAAGCCCCGCCGGGCCGACTCGAGCCGGGCCCGAGCCTCCTTGAGCCCGCGCCGTGCCGTGCGGCGCAGCCGGTCCTCGGCGTCGTCGAGGCGCTGGCCCTGCTCCTCCAGCATGCGCCTGGGATGCAGTCGCCCCAGCCTGCGTGACAAGGCCTCGGCGGAAGCCGCGCGATGCTCCCAGCCTTCCCATGCAAGGCGTGCCAGGCGCGTGGCGGCCGAGGCCACGAACGCCCGTTGCGCCACGTAGCCCGCCGTGAGCAGTTCCGCCGCCGCGCTGGGCGTGGCAGCCCTGAGGTCGGCCACGAAATCCGAGATCGTGAAGTCGATCTCGTGACCGACCGCCGAGACCACGGGCAAACCCGAGGCCGCGATCGCCCGGGCCACCACCTCCTCGTTGAAGGCCCAAAGGTCCTCGATGCTGCCCCCGCCGCGCGTCACAAGGATGACGTCGATGTTGCCGCCTGCATCCTTCCACCGATTCAACAGCCCGATGGCGTCGGCGATCTCGCGCGCCGCCCCGGCCCCCTGGACCCGGGCCGGGGCCAGCCAGACATCCATGCCGCCATAGCGGCGTCCCATGACGTGCAAGACGTCCCGCAACGCCGCGGCTGCGGCCGACGTGACGATCCCCACGCCGGCGGGATAGGTTGGCAGGGGACGTTTCCGGGCTGGCTCGAACAAGCCCTCGGCGGCGAGGCGGCGCTTGAGTTGCTCGAAGGCGGCCTGCAGCGCCCCGACGCCCTCCGCCTCGACGCCCGTGACCCGCAGTTGGTACTGGCCCCGCACCTCGTACACCGTGAGCGCGCCCTCCAGCACGACGCTTGCCCCGTCCCGCAAGGCCTCCCGGGAGACGCCGGTGACGCCCCGGAACAGCACGCAGTTCAACGCCGCGCCCGCATCCTTCAGCACGAAGTACGCGTGCCCCGAGGGTTGTAGCCGGAGGTTGGAGACCTCGCCGCGGACCCTCACCGAGGCGAAGCCGCCCTCCACGGCGTCCTTCACGCGCGCGGTCAACTCGCTCACCGTCGCGGCGGGGCGGCCCGTCCTGGACGGCCCGAGCAAGCCGCCGCCTAGCTCCCATTGGGTTGTCGTCTTGCGCGGCATCCGATGCCCGGGATCAACGTGCCACCTCGTACGCGAACCCCTTCAGGTACTCCGTTTCCGGCACGGCCGGGAGCACCGGGTGATCCGGAGACTGGCCGAACATCGCCACCCGGCGAAGGACCTTGCGCACGTCGAACGCCGCCGACTGCACGACGTCCTCGAACAGCCGCGCGTCCACGTGGTGCGAGCAACAAAACGTCGCCAGCACCCCGCCCGGCCGCAGCAGCCTCAGCGCCCTCAAATGGATTTCCTTGTACCCGCGCAACGCGTCGGGAACCGACGCCCGGCTGCGGGTGAACGACGGCGGGTCGAGGACGATGAGGTCGAATCGCGGCACCACCTTCTCGTGCGGCCCCGCCATGGTTTGTGCCTTGAGCCAGTCAAACACGTTGCCGGGCTCGAATCGCGCCCGCTCCGCAAGCCCATTGGCCGCCGCGTTCGCGGTCGCCGCCGCCACGGCCGCCGCCGACTGGTCGATCCCGAGCACGGACCGTGCCCCGGCACGCGCCGCGTGAAGGCTGAACCCTCCGAGGAAGCTAAAACAGTCCAGCACATCCGCGCCCTTCGCCCAGCGTGCCACCGCCTCGTAGTTCCCCTGCTGGTCGAGGTACAAGCCCGTCTTGTGGCCGCCCCCCTCCGGCAGCCGGAACTCGAGCCCGTTCAGCCGTGCCACCCACGGTCCTGGCTCCTGTCCACTCAAGACCCCGGCGCTCTCCTCCAGTCCCTCGAACCGGCGCGAAGCCATGTCGTTGCGCTCCACGATCGCGCGCGGCGACAGGACCTCCTGCAACACCGCTGCCAGCTGCCGCTTCCGCTGGTCCATGCCCAGCGCCGACGTCTGCAGCACGACCACGTCCTCGTACAGGTCCGCGATGACGCCGGACAACATGTCCCCCTCGGAGTTCACCACGCGGAACGAGGTGGCCCCTGGCAGGTAGCGCCGACGCAGCGCCAACGCCTCGCGCACCCGTCCCATGAGGAAGGCCCGGTCGATCTCCACGCGCTCCGCCGACAGGACCCGGACCCGGATGCGCGACGCGCCGTTGTACAATCCCACGCCGAGGAAGCGTTGCCGGTGGTCCTTCACCTGCACCACGTCGCCATTTCCGGGCGGGCGCGTCACCCGCATGACGCCGCCCTCGTACACCCAAGGATGTCCCGCCACCACCCGGTCCGCCTCGCCCGGCTTCAGATAAACAGTCGGCAATTGCTCCATGATTTGTTCCTGCTCGCCTTTCCATGCTATCCGCACGGTTCGTTCGTCGCACGGGTTTTCCCGGCTCGACCCCGGCCTGCCATCCCGGTGTAATCTTTTCCCGAGGCATGGGGTCTGAGCCACGTACGAGCGCGACCGTTGCACATCCCGGGGCTTCCATCGCGGAAGCCTTGACCCCGCATCACGCGTCCTCCCGTGTGGACGAGGACTCGGGGGGTGGCGCGCCACGCCCCGGCGAGGTCGGGGGCGAGGACCTGCGCGGCCTTCTTCCGCTTGTCGAGAAGGGCGACGAGGACGCGTCCCGTCGCATGGTTGAGGCCCTGCATCCCGTCGTCTCGCGGATTGTCCGGGCTCACCTGCCGCGGCGAGCCTCCGAGGAGGACCTCGTGCAGGAGATCCTCGTGAAGGTGTTCCACCGGCTCGCCCAGTATCGGCGTTCGGTCCCCCTTGAGCACTGGGCCTCCCGGATCGCCGTCAACCATTGCCGCAATGCCATCCGGGCCCAGACGGCCCGGCCCGAGTGGCGCATGTCCGACCTGTCCGAGGCCCACGCGCGCGCGACCGAGGAGCAGGCCCACGGCCGCGAGGAGGGGCCGCATCCCTGCGCCGACTCCGACTCGGACTTCGTCGTCGAGTCGCTCCTCGTGGCGCTAGCCCCCCGGGACCGCGCCCTCATCCGCTGGCTGGAGATCGACGACCTTTCCGTGGAGGAGATCTGTGCCCGGACAGGCTGGTCCTCCGCGATGGTCCGGGTGCGCGCCTTTCGTGCGCGGCGCCGGCTGAACGCCCGCTTCGACGAACTCCAACGAAAGGGAATCCTATGACCCCGCTCCATCCGCGCCTTCGGGAACGCCTGCGCGCCACCGGCCCCATCCACGTCGTGCCTCCTTCCCCGGGCATGGTCGCGCGGGTGATTGCCATGGCCCGGGCGAGCGCGCCAGCGTCCGCCGACGCCGACCCGGAACCGTTCCTGCTGGGGGCGGCGCTGCTTGCGTTGGCCGTCCTTGGGGCCGGGCTTGTCTTCTGGAACCTCCCGGGGCAGGGAACGCTCCCGGCCCCCGACTTCATCGAGGCTTCCCAGTACGTTTTCACCCAGTTTCTTCCATGATGCGACGTCGCCTTCTCTGGTCGGCCGCCTTCGTCCTTGTCTTCCTTGCCGGGGGCGTGGCGGGCTCGTTGGCCACCCAATCCGTCCTGCGCACCGCCTTTCGCAGGAGCCTCCAGCCCGACGCATGGACGACCGCCGCCGAGCGCAAGCTGTCATCGCGCCTTGGACTCTCGGCCGTCCAGCAACAGCAGGTGCACGGCGTGCTCCAGGGCATGGGCGACGAGTTCCGCCAGATCTTCAGCCGATGCCTCTCCGAGTCCGGCCTCACGATCGTCCATGCGGGGCAACGCATCGACGCGTTCCTGACGCCGGAGCAACGCGCCATCCACGC
The DNA here is from genome assembly GCA_903925515.1 of uncultured Verrucomicrobiota bacterium. Taxonomy (GTDB): domain Bacteria; phylum Verrucomicrobiota; class Verrucomicrobiia; order Limisphaerales; family UBA9464; genus UBA6176. The sequence continues at coordinate 236 of CAIYFP010000520.1, read as the reverse complement.
CGGGATGAAGGCCCGCCTCCGCTCGCGCCTCCTGCGAGATCTCCATGTCGAGTTGCCCCCCGAGTCCGACCCGATCCTGCCTCCGCCGAAGCCCTAGCCCAAGTTCCGCAGTTGTAGGGGCTGTTTCACTGGTTTCGCTGGGGTTTCCCAAAATCAGCACCCCGTTTTCTCCACTACATTTTCCACCAGCCGCGATCCCCGCGGCAGCCTCAGCCCAAGGTGCGCCAGCAACAACG
>CAIYFP010000519.1 GCA_903925515.1 uncultured Verrucomicrobiota bacterium | reverse complement strand
GGGCCTCGTGACATTCGTGCTGTTAACCCCGAGCTGGAACGTCCCCGTCAGGCTCACGTTCGGAACCAGCATGGATCGATTGTCCATGGCGAGCGTCAGGTAGCCATAGATGCCAGCCTCGCCGGCCTCCCAGGACGCGCCCATCTGACCCGCGGCAGCAAACCGCGCGATCGGCGTGTCCAAGGTGGCCTCGACCGTCACGACCGCACCCGTTCCGTCCAGAAGGAACCTGCCCTTGCCTTGGAGCATCAAGGGCCCCAGCTCAAGGTTGCCGTCAAACATCAATCCAAGGCTCTGGCCAGGCATGGTCACCGTTCGCAGCTCGGATGCAACATGCAGGATCCCAGCCTCGTCGAGTCTCAGGAAGTACATCCTGTTCTGGTTCGTGTTGTCCTGCACCGACCAGACGCTGCCCGCCGCATACTTGTTGCCCGAATCCCTCAACTCCTTGACGTTGCGGAACGTGAGGTCTGCGCCAAGGCGGTAGCCATTGGATTGGAACACGTCCCTAAGCGCCGTTGGAATGGTCGTCCGCCCACCAAGATCCGTCTCTTGCTTGCTCACGAACCCATCCACCATGCCTCCCTGTGCAAAGGCGAAGACCTCGTCGCCCTCGATGCCCTCAAGCCGGAGCGTTTGCTTGCGGGTTTCGGTGGTCGTGTTCACGACCAACTCGGTGGTCCCATTAAGCTTCAGGCCCAAGATCTCGATGTTCGACTGAAGCCTCAGCGCTCCGGTCACCTCAATTCCTAAGCCCAAGCCCAGCAACCCGGATTCCGATCCCACGCCGGAACCTACCAACGCCGTGAACGAGCCCGCCGCCGATCCGAGGTTGCCAAGCCGGTACACCTCCAACGTACCACGTGTCTCCAAGTACCATGCCGTGGCATTGGCCATCTCCTCCTTCGACAGGATCACGCTGCCCTGCAAGCTCAGGAACGGATCATTGACCCCGTCACCATCAAGGTCCGGCGTCAGCTCCGCGCCATGAACCTCCGCAAAGCCAGTGATCCGAATCGACGAACGCGCCGAGCTGCTTTGCACCCCAAACTCCACCGGGCGCGACTCACCAAGGCTCCCATCCAAGCCGGCCCAGCTGCCCTGGATGAAGTCAAGCCGCACCACGCCCTCGGCGAACTCGCCGGAGAAGCTGTATCGCCAGTACTCAACCCCGCCAATCACCACCCGGCTCGCGGCCCCGTCGATGGCCACCGTTCCCTTGCCCATCCCGCCCACGCCAAACTCCGGCGCCGCGTCCGAGATCGTCGCACTGTCCAACCCGGAGCCCCTCACCGCGTCGAAGCGGATCAAGATGTACTTCCGCTGGTTTAGGATGGCGCGATCCACCCGCTCGTATGGAGTTGGGTCACTCAGCGTCGCCCCCACCGTGGAGACCTTGTAGGTCCTCGTGTGTGACACGTTGTCGATCGTTCCAGACTCCTCGCTGAACGTCCTCGCCACAAAGGTCACCGTGAGGTCACCCACACCAAACTGTCCTGCGATCGCGTATCGGTACAGGTTCGCTCCAAGCCGTGTCACTTGGTCGTTGCGCACGGTCACGCCCGTCGCCGCGGACCCGCCCAACTCAAACTCGGCACCGGAGTCCAGCACGCTAACCGAATCCACCTCGCCACCACCCACCGTCTCAAAATAGATGTCAACGTAGCCGCCCACGCTGCCATTCCTGGAGACGACCGCATTGGCAGACCCAAGGCCGGCCTCAG
>CAIYFP010000518.1 GCA_903925515.1 uncultured Verrucomicrobiota bacterium | reverse complement strand
CTGAACGGGATCATCCAGACGGTGAAGAGGAAATCGCGCGGCTTCCGTACCGTCCGGTACTTCACGGCAATGATCTACCTCGTGGCGTCGCGCCTTGAGTTCGACCTGCCCGACCCCCTCCCTTCCAGCCACACGAAGTCACATTGAGGCTTTTTGGTTGCATGCGGGGGCGAGTGGGTCGCGTGCTGCCTCGGGTAGGTGAAGGGAAGCCATGCGAGGTGCTTGAGGGCGGCCAAGGGTTGGAACCACGAAACACACAAAAAAAGAGAGTCCGGTCGTGGCCGCGGATCGTGTCCGTGGACCCGAGTCTTCGCGGGCCGTTCCTTGTGCGCGGTTCCCCTGATGCGGGGATGAAGCCGATCGAGGTTAACGCTTAGGGGGCGGGTGGCCTACGGCATGGGCAAAGGGTTGAGCTTCACCGGAGGGTATGGGCATCTGAAATCCGCGTGCCGGCTTGGGGTTGAAGGGTCGTGCCGGCTGGGGTGGGGATGATGGGGGGCGCCCTTCCTTGGGCGCCCGCGATGCCCTCGGGTCGCTACTTTCGCGTGGAGCGTTCGGCCATCCAGTACACGTCGCGCTTGAGGTCGGGGCGGCTGCCGATGGCGATGTTGAGGGCGAGGAGGGTGCCCTTGCGGACGGGTCGGCGGAGCTCGGCGGACTTCCAGTTGTGGATCTCGGAGTGGCCGTCGGCGAAGGCGAACCCGGCGGAGTTGCCGTGGTACTGGGCGGGGTAGTCCACGAGCTTCATCATGCGGTCGGGGTTGCCCTCGGTGAAGCCGTTCATGTCCACGACGAAGTAGCCGTCGTTGATGGAATCCTCGCGTTCGTCGAGGAGGACGAAGGTCTGGGCGGGGCCGGGGTTGGAGATGTCGGACTCCTTGATATAGACCTTCCAGCCCGGGCCGGACTCGCCCCATGGGGGACCGCCGACCCAGTTGTTCATGGACATGGAGCGGATGCGGGGGACCTTGCGGCGTTGGCGGGTATCGAAGCCCATGGTGGTGTCGGCGGGGCAATGCCAGACGCCGATGGAATTGCCGCAGTACTTCCAGAGGACGGACTTCCGGGTGAACATGTCATGGTCCCAGTTGTCCTGGCGGGATTCCTGGCCGCGGGAGGCGTCGAGCCAGCTTCCGGCGGTCCAGTTTGGGGTCTCGCGGGAGGAGCCGGGAGCGGTCCAGCTTGCGGCGCCGACGAGGCGTTCGGAGTTGTCGTCGGCGTAGAGCTTCCATGCGAGCATGAGCTGCTTGGAATTGTTCATGCAGGAGACGCCTTGGGCACGCTGCTTGGCCTTGCCGAGGGCGGGGAGGAGCATGCCGGCGAGGATCGCGATGATGGCGATGACGACGAGGAGCTCGATGAGGGTGAAGCCCGGCAAGCCGCGCCGGGGAAGCGGAGTGGAAGGCATGCGCATAGGAGATGATGGGAGGAAACCCAAGGCGGGTGAGGATGGCAAGTCCGGCGATGGGGCGCTGGGGCGGGGGGCGGGGGGTGGGCCTAGGCGGGCCGGAGCCTTGCGAGGAGGCCGCCCCATCGACGTTCGACGTGGGCGTTCTGGACGGCGCGTTGCAGGGCGCGTGGCTGGCCGACGAGGACGACGAGCTTCCTTGCTCGGGTGACGGCGGTGTAGAGGAGGTTGCGCTGGAGGAGGAGATGGTGCTGGGACGCCATGGGGAGGACGACGGCGGGGAACTCGGAGCCTTGGGACTTGTGGACGGTGGTGGCGTAGGCAAGGGCGAGCTCGTCCAGCTCGCCGAACTCGTACCGGACGGATCGGTTGTCGAAGGCCACCTCGATTTCCTGCTCAAGGGGATCGACGGCGGTGACCCGGCCGATGTCGCCGTTGAAGACGTCCTTGTCGTAGTTGTTGCGGGTTTGGAGGACCTTGTCGCCGGGGCGGAAGTCGGTGCCGAACCGTTGGACGGCGTCGTCGGGCTCGCGCGGGGGATTGAGGGAGGACTGGAGGACGCGGTTGAGCTCGCGGACGCCGAGGGAGCCGCGGTTTTGCGGGGAGAGGACCTGGACGTCGCGGATGGGGTCGAGGTTGAACCTTGAGGGGATGCGGTCACGGACGACCTCGACGAGGGTGGCGAGGATGCGTTGGGGATCCTCGCGTTCGATCCAGTAGAAGTCGGTGAGGCAGGAGGAGGGGGTGGTGTCCGGGAGGGAGCCGGAGTTGATTCGGTGGGCGTTGGTGACGATGCGGCTGCCGCCGTCTTGGCGGAAGACCTCGACGAGGCGCGCGACGGGAAGGCCGCCCGAATCGACGAGGTTGCGGAGGACGTTGCCGGGTCCGACGGAGGGAAGCTGGTCGGCGTCGCCGACGAGCCAGAGTGCCGCGGTCCTTGGCAAGGCCCTGAGGACGGCGTGCATGAGGAGCACATCGACCATGGAGCATTCGTCGATGACAAGGAGGTCGGTTGCGAGGGGGTTGGAGGGGTTGCGTGCGAAGCCGGCGCCGCCGGGCTGGAACTCCATGAGCCGATGGAGCGTGGACGCGGGCATGCCGGTGGCGTCGGAGAGGCGGCGCGCGGCGCGGCCGGTTGGGGCGGCGAGGAGCATCCTGACCTGATGGCGGGCGAGGAGTTGGAGGAGGGTTTGGAGGAGGGTGGTCTTGCCCACGCCGGGGCCGCCGGTGATGACCATGACGGCGTGCCTCAGCGTCTGCATGAGGGCCTGGCGCTGGCTGGGGGCGAGGGGACGGCCGGTCTCGGCCTCGATGGTGGGCAACAGGCCGGCGGCATCGATGTGGGCGAACGGCGCGGGGCAGGCCACGCGGGAGAGGAGGCCGCGAGCGATGCCTTGCTCGGCCTCGCGAAGGTGCGGGAGGAACAGGAGGTCGGCGCCGTCGATGTGTTCGCGGACGAGATCGCCCTGCTGAAGCGAACGTTCGATCCCGGCGAGGACGAGCGGGGAGTCGGCCGCGAGGCATTCGCAGGCCGTGGAGCGGAGATCGTCCAAGGGGAGGGCGCAATGGCCGGACTCGGTGGCCTGAAGGAGGACATGGCGAAGGCCGGCGTCGATGCGCTTGGGGGAATCGGGCGGGAGACCTGCATGGAGGGCGATTTGGTCCGCGGTCTTGAACCCGATGCCGGGGATGTCACGGGCGAGCCGGTAGGGGTCGTTGCGGACGACGTCGATGGCGTCGTCGCCGTAGGTCTTGTGGATGCGGACGGCGCGCGCGGTGGAGACGCCGTGGCCATGGAGGAAGACCATGATGCGGCGGACGGCCTTTTGTTCGTTCCATGCCTGCTTGATGCGGAGGCGTCGCTTGGGCCCGATGCCGGGGACCTGCTCGAGGCGAGCGGACGCGGTCTCGATGACGTCGAAGATGGCGGTGCCGAAGGCGGCGACGAGCTTGCGCGCGTAGGAAGGGCCGATGCCCCGGACGAGGCCGGAGGCGAGGTAACGCTCGATGCCGTCGGGGCTGTCGGGCGGGCTGGTTCGGAGGGTGTCGGCCTTGAGCTGGAGCCCGAAGTCGCGGTCATGGACCCAGCGGCCGGAGGCGTCGAGCCATTCGCCGGCGTTCACGGCCGGGAGGCTTCCGACGACGGTGACGAGCTCGTGATGGTCCTTGGCGCGGACCTTGAGGACCGACCAACCGTTTTCCTCGTTGTGGAACGTGACGCGCTCGACGAGGCCGGAGACGGAGTCGGGCGTGGAAGGTTGGGAGGGTGGGGTCAGTTGGAAGCTCAAGGGCGGGCGCGGGTTTTGGGGGTGGGGCACTCGTGCCGGGGGTCAAGCCCTGGGGGCAGGAGCGGACGATGGGATGGCCGAGGCCGGACGGGACGACGGCGAAGGCGACGAGGCGAGCGGTTCCTGCATGACGGAGGATTCGTCCCGCCGGAGGGCTTTCAAGAGCCAAGATGGAGGCGCAAAGCCAGGCGTAGCCATTTTGGTTTAAGGGCTCCCGGCTCGCGCGGCGCGAGAGCGGCCGGGGGGCGGGGCGAACTTGGAACTTCATTCCGACGGGGGCGTGGGTAGGCTTGGGTTCATGCAACATTCCGCGGGATTCCTGAAGGTGGTGGACGAGGCGCGGGCGCGGGTGCGCGAGGTGACGGTGGAGGAATTGCGCGAGCGGATGCGGACGAACCCGGGGCTGGTGCTTGTGGACGTGAGGGAGGACATGGAGTGGGCGGCGGGGCGAGGGGCCGGGGCGGTCCACCTTGGCAAGGGGGTGCTGGAGCGGGACATCGAGGCGAGGTTCCCGGACGCGTCGGCGGAGATCGTGATGTATTGCGGGGGGGGCTACCGGAGCATCCTGACGTGCGAGGTGGCGCAGCGGATGGGCTACCGGAACGTCTCGTCGTTGGTTGGGGGTTACAAGGGCCTCGTGGCCTCGGGCTGGGAGATCGTCCGTTGAGGAGGGCGCGATGACGGTGATCACGGACGAGCGCTGCGTGGGGTACCGGGCGCCGGGTCATCCGGAGCGTCCGCAGCGGGTGGGGCGGACCCTTGACTTGTTGCGGCAGCAGAAGTCGATGGAGGTGACGTGGGCGTCGCCGGCGATGGTGGAGGACGCGATGTTGCTGCGGGCGCACACGGGCGGGTTGTTGGCGCGGATTGGGTTGGGGGAGGACTTCGACGGGGACACGCCGGCGCACCCGGGGATCGACGGGCATGCGAGGAGGGCGGTGGGCGGGGCGATCGAGGCGATGCGGCGTGCGCGGCGTGGGGAGCCGGCGTTCAGCCTGATGCGTCCGCCGGGGCATCATGCGACGCGGGGGCAGGCGATGGGTTTTTGCTACCTTGGCTCCTTGGCGGTGGCGGCGTTGGAGGCACGGGCGACGGGGACGGAGCGGGTTGCGTTGTTCGACTTCGACGTGCACCACGGCAACGGGACGGAGGACATCGTGCTGGGGCGGGAGGGCGTGACGTTCGTGTCGGTTCACCAGCATCCGTGCTACCCGGGCACGGGGACGTCGGATGTGGGGGGGAACTGCTTCAACTACCCGGTGGCGCCGCGGACGTCGCGGGAGGCGTGGCGTGGGGTGCTGGGGCGGGCATTGGGGCGGGTGCGTGATGCGCGGCCGCAGTTGGTGGGGGTGTCGGCGGGCTTTGATGCCTATGTGCGGGACCCGTTGGCGAACGGGACGTTGGAGCGGGAGGATTTCCATTGGCTCGGGAAGGAGTTGCGGGGGCTTGGGGTGCCGGTGTTTGGGGTGCTGGAGGGGGGCTACAGCACGGACTTGCCGGACCTGGTGTTTCATTACCTGCTCGGGCTGGAGGGGAAGGAATTTCGGTAGGGAGAAGGGACTGGAGATGATCGAGACGCGCATTTTGAACCCGCGCCTGCTGTCGCTGCTGGCGCGGGTGCGGCATACGAACCGGATCGTGATCGCGGACGCGATGTTTCCGTCGTGGCCGGGGATGGAGGAGGTGGACCTGTCGTTGGTGGCTGGGGTGCCGACGGTGCCGCAGGTGCTGGCGGCGATCCGGGCGACATGGAAGCCGGGCGCGGCATGGATGGCGCGGGAGTTCCTTGAGAACAACGACGCGGGGACGCGACGGGAGTTTGAGGAGGCGCTTGGGGCGGGCGCCGGCGTCTTGCAGTACGAACCGCACGTGGAAATGAAGGGGCGCGTTCCCGGGAGCACCGGGCTTGTGCGCACGGGCGAGATGCGGATCTACGCCAACGTGGTCCTTGAATCGCGGTGAAGACGAGCGCACGGAGCCTTGGCGGCTTGAAGCGCCGGGGGATGTCGTTGGGAATCGCAATGCTGGCATGGCTTGGTGGGGACGCCTTGATGGGCGCGGACCAGCCGCAGTGGGGCCATGCATGGGGGCGCAACCTTGCTTCGACCGAGCGCGGGTTGCCGGGGAGCTTCGACATGGGGACGGGGCGCAACGTGCGATGGGTGGCGCCGCTTGGGACGGAATCGCATTCGACGCCGGTGGTGGCGCGTGGGCGCGTGTTGGTGGGGACGAACAACGGGCGACCGCGGGACCCGCGGCATGTTGGCGATCGCGGGGTGCTGCTTTGTCTTGATGAGGCGACGGGGGCATTGCGCTGGCAGTTGGTGGTCCCGAAGCGGGCGGAGGATCCCTATCTCGACTGGCCGAACTCCGGGATGTCCTCGACGGCGACGGTGGAGGGGGACCGTGCCTACGTGGTGACGAGCCGGGGCGAGGTGGTGTGCCTCGACATGGCCGGGATGGAGAACGGGAACCAAGGCTTTGCCGAGGAGGCCCGGTTGCAGAGTCCGGAGGGGGAGCCGCGGGTGGCGGCGGGGCCATTGGACGCGGACGTCCTATGGCATGTGAGCCTGCACGCGGAGGCGGGCATCTGGTCGCATGACGCCGCGCATGCGTCGATCATGGTGCACGGGGACGAGCTCTACCTGAACTCCGGCACGGGGGTGGACAACACCCACAAGAAGATCCGGACGCCGGACGCCCCGAGCCTCCTTGTGCTGGACAAGCACACGGGACGCATCGTGGCGCGGGACGACGAGCGGATCGCGCCGCGCATCTTTCATTGCACCTGGTCGTCGCCGTCGATGGGCGTGATCGATGGGAGGCCGCGGGTCCTGTTCGCGGGCGGGGACGGCGTCTTGTACGGATTCGAGACGGTCTCGGGGAAGGACGTGCCCGGGGGCGAGGTGCGGCGGATGAAGGCGTTGTGGAGGTTCGACTTCGACCCGGAGGGGCCGAAGGAGGACGTGCATCGCTTCAATGGGAACCGTGCGACGAGCCCGAGCAACATCTACGGGATGCCGGTGCTGCACGGGGGACGGTTGTACGTGGCGGGGGGAGGGGACTGGTTCTGGGGCAAGAACGCGGCATGGGTGCGGTGCATCGACCCGCGCGGGACGGGGGACCGGACGGGGACGGCGTTGGTGTGGTCGGCCCCGCTGGGGCGTCACACGATGTCCACGCCGACGTTGTCCGGTGGGCGCGTGTACGTGGCGGACTCGATGCGGACGCTGCATTGCCTTGATGCCGCGACGGGGCGTTCGCTTTGGACGGAGACGGTGGACGGCGAGGTTTGGGCGTCGGCGTTGGTGGCGGACGGGAAGGTGTACGTTGGGACGCGCCGCGGGGAGCTGAGCATCCTTGCGGACGCGGGCGAGAAGCGGTTGATGCATCGGGTGAACCTTGGGGCGCCGATCAGCGCGACGGCGACGGCGGCGAACGGGGTGGTTTACGTGGGGACGATGACGACGTTGATGGCCCTTGAGGACGGGGCGCGGGCGGGCGGGCGTTGACGGCGACCGGGGCGAGGCTCCGCGGTCAGGGCCTTTGGTATTGGGCGCTGGCGGCGCGCCGGAAGTCGTCGCGGACCTCCCAGTCGTCGGTGTCGAAGGGGAGCTCGGCGGCGAGGGCCATGAAGCCGTGGTCGATGTCGATGCGGGCGCGTTTGCGGGCGCGCAGGAGGGCGTAGGCCGAGACAGCGAGCCATGCGAGGCCGGTGAGGGCGAGGGTGGCGGGCGACGCGCCGGAGACGAGTGCGACGGCGATGGGAAGAACGGCGACCCAGCCCGGGAGAAGGACGCGGAGGAATGTCTGGCGGAATGCGGACTGAGGATCGGGTTCCTTGAGGCCATGGCGGAGGCCGACGCGGATGATGGAGTCGGCGTCAAGCCAGAGGAAGGCGGCGCCGACGACCAGGATGATGACGACGGCCTCGGCGCCGACGGGGAGTCCCTTGCTGGAGACGACGGCGGCCATGACGAACTGGGCGGCATAGACGGCCATGATGAGCCAGCGGTACTGGAGGACGAGGGCGTCGCGATGGCCCTTCTGGACGAGGGCTGGGCCGATGCCTGAGACGACGAGCAACTCGAGGGCGCCGGTGTCGCGGTCCTCGTTGATGCCCCGGGTTGCAGCGAGGATGAGCTGGAGTTTGAGGCCCACGTGAAGGGCGGCGACGAGGATGAGGGCGAGGGCGAAGGCGTTGAGCTGGAGGGTGGTGCCGGGATTGGCGAGTGCGACGGCGGCGGAGACGACGCAGAGGGAGGACACGATGGCAAAGGCGAGGAGGAAGGTGCGGGGGATGGGACGGGCGACGCGTTGCAGCCACGCGTAGGGGTTACGGGTCATGAGGTGTTCCCATTCGACGTGGCGCCAGCCGACGGGTCCGGGGCCATGGGTTGGGCGTGGCATGGGCAGGGCGGCGGAGGATTCAATCCAGCCGAGGCGCTGGCGCCGGACGAGGATTGCGGCGGCGGCGAGGGTGGCGGCGGCGAGCGCGGCTTGATGGCGCCATGCCTTGTGGAACAAGGCGTTGGACCCGGGATGGCGGCGTGGGTCGGCCATCGACCAGCGGAACATCGCGATCGGGCTCCATTGGCGGACGGCGTCTGGGGACGTGGAGGTGCGGATGGACACGACCCACGAGGCGGCGTCGATGCCGACGCCGAGGATGGCCATGGAGAGGAGGGAGGCGGTGACGGCAGACCTGAAGTCGCGTGCGAGGATGGAGGCGAGCAGGCCGACGGAGAGGGAGAGCAGGAGGGTGACGAGGATGGCGAGGACGGCACGGGCGACCTGATCGCCGGAGACGCCGCCCAGGATGGTGGGGAGGGCAAGGACCGGGACGAGGGCGAGGACACCATAGACGGAGCGGGTGGCGGTGGCGGCGAGCTTGCCCGCGATGATGTCGAGTGCGGAGAGGTCGGTGAGGAAGAGGAGGCCGAGGGTGCCGTTCCGTTTTTCGCGTCCGATGGCGTCGGCGGTATGGAGGGCGCCGGCGAAGAGGGCGTAGGCAAGGAGGAGGCATGCCATGGTGAGGAAGAGGATCTCGGAGACGACCTGCGGGTTGGACTGCGTGGGCAGCCAAAGGAGGCCGAAGAGGGCGATGCCGCCGAGGGCGGCGAGGAACCGGGACCATGCGCCGGCGCCGTTGCGGGCCTCGACGAGGAGTTCGCGATGGGCGACGGGCAGGAGGGTCATGGGTGCGCCCGGCGAGGGGTTGGGGCGAGCGAAGGGGAGCGTGGTCGGGGCGTTACTGGGTCTCGCCCTTGGTGACGCGCAGGAAGACCTCCTCAAGGCCGAGTTCCTCCTCGCGGAGCTCGACGAGGCGTGCGCCGCCCCGCACGAGGGTTTCCGCGACGAGGCCGGCGTCGGCGTGGTCGTCGCGCACGGTGACGCGGAGGCGGCCGTCCTCCTCGTGGGCCTCGATGACCTCGGGGCGGGCGCGGAGGAGTTCGAGGGCGCGGCCGGGGTCGGTGGAGACGCGGGCGCGGAAGACGCGGCCGACCTGGGAGTCGGCGCGGACGCCCTGGACGGGCCCGGAGTAGATGAGGCGGCCCTTCTCGATGATGGCGCAGCGATTGCAGAGGGTTTGGAGCTCCGAGAGGATGTGGGAGGAGATGATGATGGTTTTCCCCATGCGCTGGAGCTCCTGGAGGATGGCCATCATCTCGATGCGCGCGCGGGGGTCGAGGCCGGAGGCGGGCTCGTCGAGGAGGAGGAGCTGGGGGTCGTGAATGAGGACGCGAGCAAGGCCGAGCCGTTGCTGCATGCCGCGGGAAAGGGCGCCGATGAGTGCGCCGCGTTTCTCGGTGAGGCCGACGAGCTCGAGGACGTCGGCGACGGTTTTTTCGCGGACGGCAGCCGGGATCTTGTAGCAGGCGCCGAAGAAGTCGAGGTACTCGGTGACCTCCATGTCCTTGTACACGCCGAAGAAGTCGGGCATGTAGCCAATGAGGTGGCGGACGCGGTCGGCGTCGCGGACGACGTCATGGCCGAGGACCTCGGCGCGTCCGCTGGAGGGGGTGAGGAAGGTGGCGAGGATGCGGAGGGTGGTGGTTTTGCCGGCGCCGTTGGACCCGATGAAGCCGAACAGGTCGGCGCGATGGACGGTGAGGTCGAGGTTGGAGAGTGCGGTCATGGAGCCGTAGGCACGGCTCAGGGCGTGGGTTTGGACGGCGGGGATGGGCGGGGCGGCGGACGGGGCCTGCTCGTTCAAGCGAAGGGGGTTGTCGTTCATGGTCGTGTCAGGGGCGCGTTTTGCGAGCGCGGTTGAGGACGAGGCGGTAGAGGGTGTGACGCGATTGCTGGAAGGCGGCGAAGCGGTTGACGCCGGGGAGGACGCTGTCGTTGCGAGCGAAGGCCATGACGAGGATGTCGCCGCGCACGGCCATGGGGGAGAGGTCGAAGCCCGGGGGCCAGACGAAGTGGCGCTGGCCGTCGTCGTTGCCGGAGACGCGTTGGGTGAGGCTGGCGGCGACGGATGCGCCGGGCCAGTTGTCGATGTGTTCCTGGCCTTGCCCGCCAAAGACGTCGCCGCGGGCATTGGCGACGGTGTTGAAGGTGGCGGACCAGTCGCGGGTGAGGTCCGCCAAGGGGATGGAGACGTCCTGGGGGTTGGAGGTGGCGAGGTCGATGCGGAGTGTTTCGCCGCCGGGGAGGGATGGGATCGTGAGGGCCTTTTGGTCGTGGACGACGACGATGTTGGTGAGGGGGGCGTCACGACGATTGGCGAGGACGAGTGTTGGGCCGTCGAGGCGAGCCTCGACCGGGGGCTGGGCGGACGCGACCCAGTCGCCCACGGCGAGCATGGAGGTCCAGACGGGGACGTCGAGGTCGGCGTCGAAGCCCTTGGGATCGACGCGGACGCGGGTGCGGTTGCCCATGGCGGCGTTGCCGGCGACGCCGAGGAACTCGGTCCTGAAGTGGGCGGCGTCGGCCTTGATGGCGACGGGATAGGTGTTGTTGGCGGGGGAATAGACGGAGGCGAAGGTGCGACCGCGGAGGAGGGCGTCGCCGGAACGGGGGTAGATGTCCACGACGTGCAGCTCGGTCCATTCGCTGTTCCCGGCGCGGAGTCGGAAGCCGATGTAGTAGATGAGGACGGAGAAGAGGAGGACATAGGCCGGGAAGGTGACCCATGTGAGCATGGGGCGATTGATTTTCTTGAGCCACCAACGGTCGATGGGGCCGATGACAAGGAGATAGACGAGGAGCAGGAGGAGGAGGACGCCGACGGGGAGCTTGCGGACCTGGCGGGTCTCGATCATGGCGCCGAAGACGGCGTCGATGGCGCGGCCGCCCCAGACATGGACGTCGGTCTTGCGGAGGAGGGTGTCCGGGATGCCGGCGACCTTGGCCCAGAACCAGCCCTTGTCCTTCCATGACTTGAAGGGCTCGCGTTCGGGGTTGAAGGCGATGGCGGTGACGAGGCCGCGGCCCTTGGGGCCTGAGACGAGGACGGGCTTGCTTTCGACGGACACGAGGGGCTGGCCCTGCCTTGGGGCGAAGCCGGCCACGGGGACTTGGGCGGAGGACTTGATGGCGAGGTCGAGCTTGAGGGTTGCGAAGGGGGAGAGCTCGGCGGCGGGGGATCCTTGCTGGCCCTTGGGTGGGGGCTGCAAGGCAAAGGAGAGCGTGCCGGAGCCGGGCCGGGAGTCGGGTTGATTGAGCCATGCTGCGACGGCGGCCCCGACCGCGGCATTGGCGGAGCCTTGGACGGTGACGGGGAGGACGTCGCGGAGCCATGGGGTGGCCGAGACGTCGCCGGGTTGGTCCACGGCGACGACGAGGTGGCCCCCGGCATGGACCCATGCGAGGAGGGCGTCGGCCTGGGGTTCCTTGAGTTCGATGGCGCGGCTGGAGTTGAGGTAGATGGCGTTGAGGGACTCGAGGGTGATGGGGTTGTCGGGGAAGGTTTCGAGGCCTTGGCCGATGGAGAGGCGGGTGACGCGGGGTTGGAAGTCCGTGGCCCTGCCGTCGATCTCGGGGAAGGAGGGCATGCCGGCGTAGGACTGGGGCGCGGCGCCCATGATGAAGTTCTCCCATTGAACCTGGGCGAGGCGCTGTCCGAGGTTTTCCGCGCGGACCTTCCCGGCCTTGTCGAGGAGCCTTGCGTCGATCGCGAGGTTGCCGTGGGAGCTGGAGAAGCAATTGAAGAGAAGGCGTTTTCGGGTGTTGGAGGGCAACTCGACGGCCATGCGCTGGGGGGTGCCGCCGATCTGGGCTTGGCCGATCTCGACGACGGCGTCGAAGCCCGGGCCGTCGTTGAAGACCTCGACCATGACGGGGAACCAGCCGCCGGCGCGCGCGACGGCGTCATGGCCGGGAAAGACGTCGAACTGGATCTTCGCCATGGACGGCAGCGCGGCGAGCATGGCGAGGGCCATGAGGAGCCACCGTGGGAAACGGGTGGGCGATGCGTGCGGGATCATGGCGTTGCGACGATGGAAGGAAGCCATGCCGTGCGACGGGGATGGCAGGGGAATGCTTCGGTTGGGGTACTGAGATTCAAGGCGCAAATGCAAGGCGTGACGGGGTAAGGGCCTAGCGAACGCCGCGGGTGCTCATGCGGATGCCATAGACGGCCTTGCTGGCGGTGATGAAGAGGAGGTCGCGGTCCTTGCCACCGAAGCGGACGTTGGCGGTCCATGGCTCGGGCACGTCCACGTGGGCAACCTTTTGGCCGGCCGGGTTGAACACGGTGACGCCCTTGCCGGTGAGATAGACGTTGCCGTGGGAGTCGAGGGTCATGCCATCGGAGCCCATCTCGCAGAAGAGGGTCTTGGAAGCGAGGGAACCGTCGGGCTGGATGGCATAGCGGTAAGTCTTGCTGGCTCCGATGTCGGCGACGTAGAGCGACTTGCCGTCCGGCGTTCCGACGATGCCATTGGGTTGCTTGAGGTCGTCGGCGACACGGCGGGGGGTGGCGTTGGAGGAGATGGACGGGAGGAGATAGACGTGTTGGCCGCCTTGCTCGGCAGGGCCCCGGTTCCAGTAGGGGCGCTTGTAGAAGGGGTCGGTGAAGTACAGCCCACCCCCGGGTCGAACCCAGACGTCGTTCGGGCCGTTGAGGAGCTTCCCGCCGAAGTCCCGGACGAGCACGGTGACCGTCTTGTCGGGGGCGATCGACCAGAGCTCGTTCTTGCTGTCGGCGCAGGCGACGAGGTTGCCGTCGGGGTCAAAGAACATGCCATTGGAACGGCCGGCGGGCTTGAGCCAGTCGGAGAACGTGCCGGTGGAGGCATCCCATCGTACGATGCGGTCGTTGGGTTGGTCGGTGAAGAAGATGTTGCCGTCGCGGTCGGCGGCGGGGCCCTCGGTGAAGAGGTAGCCGTCGGAAAGCTTGGCAAGCTTGGCGCCCGGAGCCACGAGGGGCGAATCCTCGGCGAGGAGCACGTGGATGGACGCGACGAGCAATGCGGCGACGAAGGACGGGAGGCGCATGGGACGAGGATTGGGCGGGCGCAGCCCGGGGTGCAAGGGGCATCGCCGGGGCGGAAGCCCGCGGGGTGGGGAGACGGGCGGGGCGTGCGGTGGGGCGGCTTGCGGCCTTGATTCCTGCCGGGTTGGTGAGGAGTTGGTGAGGATTCAGCGGCTGGCGCCGGAGACGAAGCGGTCAAAGGCTCCGCCGAGGAGGTGGGCGACGTCGCGGCGCATCTCGTGCTCGGTGACGGTCCATCCGCTGGCTGCGAGGTCGGCGTACCGCGTGGCCAGGACGGGGATGAGGCACTCCCGGGTGTGGCGCCACTTGTAGATGAGGTGTTCGAGGACGCGGGCGTCGCTGTGCTGCGGGGTGAAGGAGGTGCCGAGGAGCTCGAGACGCATCCGGGTGATCTCGTCGATGAGCTGGGGGGTGTTGGTGAACCACCAGCAGCCGAAGAGGTGGAGGTTTGGGAACTTGCGGGCGATGACGACGGCCTCGTGTTGGACCTCGCGGCTGAGGAGCGTGACGAGGAAGCGGTTGGAAGGGTTGGCCGCGCAGAGGTTTTCGAGGGCATCGAGGCGGCTGCGCCCGACGCCGTCGCCGGCGAGGCGGAGTGCGGGGTTGACGCCCCGCTTGACGCCGAGCATGAGGGCGAGGGGCTGGCCGTGGTCCCGACCGTGGGGGAGGACGGCATGCTCGATGAGCCATGCGGCGTCCGTGTTGGCTGGCCATGCGAAGTCCGGCGGCAACGAGACCATGCAGTAGCGGGAGTCGATGCGGCGGGTCCAGTCGGCGAGGAGCCTGCGGACCTCGGAGGCGGTACGCGGGGAGCGTTCGGGGCCGACGTCATAGCCCCACGAGCGAAGGCGCGGGGCGGATCGCTGCCAGTCCATGAGGAGGGGGTCGATGCGGAGGGCGGCGCGGAAGCGGGGGTCGCGTGGGAAGCCCTGCTCCCAGAGGGGACGTTCCTCGTCGTCGAAGGGCGAGTTGGTCATGCAGACGGAGCGAACGCCCGCGAGTTCGAGGACGCGGTCGAGGTGTGAGGAGGGTTGCTGGGCGGCGAACCATTGGCGGAGGGCGGGGAGGTCGCGGGAGCGGGGCTCGATGCCGAGGGCGTTGAGGACGGTGACGACGCCGCGGCAGGCCTCGGAGACGGGGGAATGCTGGACGAAGAGCGCGCGCCAGACCCAGTCGGCCTGCTGTTGCTTGGAGGCGGCCCAGAAGGCGTCGAGGGGGACGTCCATCTGCCTTGAGGCCTCGCTGACGAGGTAGTGATAGACGAGGAGGTCGTCGATGCCCGAGAGGAGGAGGGAGCCGAAGGCGGGGTCATAGAGGTGGGTGTGGACGTCATCGACGAGGGTGGAGTCGATGATGGAGGCGAGGGACTTCATGGATGGCGGGTGGCGAGGGCGGGGCGAGCTACGGCTTCTTGAGGAGGGTGAAGTAGTCGCGGACCTGGGCGCGGTCGCCGAGGAAGCGGACGTCGAGGCGTGGGCCGTCGAAGTCGAGGAGGAGGGAGCCGAGCTTGTTGAGGGAGACCCAGTTGACGGGGTGGTTGAGCTTTCCGCCGGAGACTTGGCCGGAGGAGCCGGCGCAGAGGTACACGGTGCCTTGGTGGGGTGCGTTCCCGGCGTCCTTCTTGTAGGGGCCGTCCATGTCGATTCGGCCGGAGCCCCGGTCGAGGATCATGGAGGGGGCGAGGTTGGTGGAGTAGCCGTAGTGGCCATTGACGAGGAAGGAGCGTTCGTAGGAGTGGGAGTGGCCGGTGAGGACGAGGTCCACGCCGCCGGCCTCGAGGATGGGGAGGATGTTCTCGCGCATCTCGACGAGGCGGCCGCCGGAGTCCGAGGGCTTGTCGGAGTCGTGGGAGCCCTTGGTGTAGGGCGGGTGATGGAAGAAGGCGATGATCCAGTCGCGTGAGTTGCCGGCGAGGTCGGCGCGCAGCCATTCGGCCATGGCCCCGCCCTTGCTGCGGTCGGAGTCATGGGAGTCGAGGCACACGAAGTGGATGTTGGCGAAGTCGAAGGAGTAGTAGGCCTCGGTGCCGGAGATGAGGCCGCCGCATTGGGCGCGGGACGGGAGGGAGAAGACGTCGTAATAGACGCCGGACTGGGTGGAGGAGTCGGCGGAGTAGGCGTCGTGGTTGCCGAGGGTGGGCCAGACGGGGACGGTGCGGAGGATGTCGGTGTAGATGTCGAAGACGGCGCGTTGGTACTGGCGGTCGGTGCCGGTGGAGTAGGCGTTGTCGCCGAGCATGAGCCAGAGGTCGGCGGGTTGCTTGGCGTGCCATGACTCGAAGGCCTTGCGGACGTTGACTTGGTTGGTGGTGGCGGTGCCGGCGTCGCCGACGGCCCAGACGCGGACGGGTTGGACGGCGCCGTGGTCTGGGGGCGTGATGAAGGAGAAGGCGGCGCCGGGCTGGGTAAGCCATCGGTTGGTCTCGGAGCCGACGACGTAGTAGTAGCGGGTGCCGGGCCTGAGGCCGTCGAGCTGGACGACGTGGTCGGAGAGGATGCCCTTGTGGGAGGCGCGGTGGGTGGCGGACTCGGGGGAGAGGCCCCAGCGGACGAGGCCCTTGGTCTCGCGGTCTGTCCTCCAGCGGATGGCCATGGACTTCGGGGTGGGGAGCTGGAGGTAAGGGCCCCGGGTGAGCTTGGGTTGCTGGGCGAGGGTGGTGGCGTGGGCGATGGCGCCGATGGCGGCGACGCGGAGCAGGCGGGGGAGGGTCTTCATGGTTGGGCGGGCTTGGGGTTGGGCCCGAGCGAGCCGAGCTTGGACTCGATGGCGGCACGGAGTTCTGTGGTGGCCACGGTGAGGCGCTGGCGGTCCGGGAGTGCATCGATGGCGGCCATGGCGTCGGAGAAGGCCTTGATGGCCTCGGGTTTCCGGCCGGCGCGCGCGAGGATGTCGCCGCGGCGTTCGAGCCAGCGTTCCTTGCGGGGCGAGTCCTTGGCGAGGGAATCGAGTCGTGCGAGGGCGGCGTCGATGCAGCCGGACTGCTCCTCGAGGTCGAGGGCCATGAGGAGGAGGCTGGTGACCGGGCCCATGCGGGCGATTCCCTTGTCGAGGTCGGCGAGGATGGCGTTGGTGTTGGGCGAGGGGGCTTCGAGTTGGGAGCGGGCCTTGTCGAGGTAAAGCTGTGGGATGGGCTCGATGCCGGGGATGGCAAGGATGGCGTCGAGGTCGGCGACGGCCTCGGGATGGCGCTTGAGGCGGCGAAGGACCTCGGAGCGGACGGAGAGGGCGAGAGGCTGGGCTGGCTGGGCTTGGACGACGGCGTTGAGGAGCTGGAGGGACTCGTCGAGCCGGCCTTGGTCGCGGGCGAGGAGGGCGAGGCGAACGCGGGCGGGGTGGAAGTCTGGCTGGATTTCGAGGGCGGTGGCGAGGTCGCGGCGTGCGGTTTCGAGGTCTCCATGGGTGCGATAGACCTCGGCACGCTCGAGCAGCAGCCCGGGTTCCTTGGGGTTCTGGGCGATTTCGAGGGTAAGGGAGACGACCATTTCGAAGTCGTTGCCATGGGCGAGGGCACGGCCGGCGGCGAGGAGGGCCGAGAGGACGAGTGCCGCGAGGTTGATGGGGAGCGGTTTCATGTCGGGCTAGACATGGATGCGGCCCTCGAAGACGAACGTGGCGGGGCCATTGAGACGGACGTTCTTGAAGGACTCGCCCGAGCGGTCGAATGCCACCTCGAGCTCGTCTCCGCCTTGGACCTGGACCCGCACGGGGCTGGGGAGCCCGTGGATGGTGGCGGCGACGAGGGCGGTGGCGGTGACGCCGGTGCCACAGGCGAGGGTCTCGCCCTCGACGCCGCGTTCATAGGTTCGGACGCGGATGCGGCCATGGCCGAGGAGTTGGGCGAAGTTGACGTTGGTGCCGCGGGGCTGGAAGTGGGGATGATGGCGCAGCGCGGATCCTTGCTCTTGGACCATGGCTTTGTCGGCGTCTGGGACGAAGACGACGGCGTGGGGTACGCCGGTGTTGATGGAATGGACGACCACGGTCTGGCCGTCCACGGGGACGGCTTGATGGAGGCGGAGGTTGGCGGGGTCCGTGAGGCCGATGGAGACCCGATCGCCGGCGAGGGTGGCGTGAATGACGCCGGCGAGGGTTTCGAAGGTGACCTCCTGGCGCGGCCAACCGGTGACGCGCTGGATGAAGCGGGCAAAGCAACGGGCGCCGTTCCCGCACATTTCCGCGTCGGAGCCGTCCGAGTTATAGAAGCGCCATGCCCAGTCTGCCCTTCCCGAGGTGCAGGGGACGAGGAGCATGAGGCCGTCGGCTCCGATGCCGAATTGCCGGTGGCAGAGGCGGGCGATGGTGGCCCGGTCGAGTCGCACGCCGTCGTCGCGGTCGTCGAGCAGGATGAAGTCATTGCCCGCGCCGCTCATCTTGAGGAAGTCGAGCGTCATTGGGTTGCAGGATAGGCAAGGCGAGGCGGGGGAGGCGAGCGCGCAGTGGGATGGGACCTTGGCCTGTCCGAATCCAATGGGCGCGCGGGGCGGTGTTGGGGAACGATCGGCCTTTGTGGTCCGAGAAGGTCCCCGTGCGCGGGATCGGGGCAGGGCGAGAAGGGGGTGGCGTCATGGGCAGGGAGTTGGGGCACGGAGATTGCGGAGGCGGGCGGTGGACGGGTGCGAGGAACCCGGGAAACCGGCGGTGCACGTTGTGGGAGGCGAACGCGGGCCGGGGAGCAGGGCGCATGGTTCGCGGGTTCGACCCGTTCCGGGAGTTGGAGGGCGGGCCGCTGCATGGGCGGACGCCGGGGCCGTTGGTGCTGGACTGGACGCTCGGGCGGTGGGGGGGAGGAAACGTAACAGAGGGGTGCCTCGACGTTCGGGGTGGGGTGGGGATAGGGTGCGGGACCGAGGGGATGGCGAAGGGGAGGAAACAAGGGGTGTCGGAGACGGGGTTGATCAACCGCGAGTTGTCGTGGCTGGAGTTCAACCGTCGGGTGTTGGCGCAGGCGGGGCGGGCGACGGTGCCATGGCTGGAGCGGCTGAAGTTCTTTTGCATTGCGCACTCGAACCTTGACGAGTTCTTCGAGGTACGGGTGGCGGGGTTGAAGCAGGAGGTGGAGTCGGGGCGAAGGGGGCTGGGGCCGGACGGGCGGACGGCGTTGGAGACGTTGGAGCTGGTCGGGAAGGCGGTGCGGCGTTTGCTGGAGGAGGCGAGGGCGTTGTGGCGTGGGCAGTTGATGCCGGGGTTGGCGGGTCAAGGCATCCGGTTCCATGACTTCCGGGGGCTTGGGGAGGCAGACCGGGAGTGGTTGGGGAGGTATTACCGGAAGCGGGTACATCCGGTGCTGACGCCGTTGGCGGTGGACCTGTCGCATCCGTTCCCGCAGGTCCTGAACAAGACGGTGAACCTTGTGGCGCGGATGTCGGCGCGGGTTGGCGGGGAGGTGCGCCGGAGGCTGGGCATCGTGCAGGTGCCGAGGGTGTTGCCGGGCTTGGTGCGATTGCCGCGGGCCGACGGGAGGATGGACCATGTGTTCTTGCTGGAGGTGATCGCGGGCCATCTGCCGGAGCTGTTTCCTGGGCTTGAGATCGAGGGGTGGTCGGCGTTCCGGGTGACGCGGAACAGCGAGTTGTACATCGACGAGGAGGAGGCGGGGAACCTGTTGGAGGCGGTGGAGGAGGAGCTGAGGAACCGGAGGAAGGGGGAGGCGGTGCGCCTTGAGGTGGGGGCGGGATGCGGGGCGGAGCTGGCGGGGGAGTTGCTGGCGACCCTTGGGCTGGGGGAGGAGGACCTTTACGAGGCGGAGGGGCCGTTGAACCCGACATGGATGTTGGGGGCGTGCGAGGGGGAGGCGGCGGCGGGGCTGAGGGATGCGCCGTTCGTGGGGCGGGAAGCGGAGGGGTTGGCGGGGGTGGAGGACTTGTTTGGGGCGGTGCGGGAGAGGGACTGGATGCTGCATCATCCGTACGACAGCTTCGAGACGGTGATCCGGTTCCTTGAGCAGGCGGCGGCGGACCGGGACGTGCTGGCGATCAAGCAGACCTTGTACCGGACGGGCGGGGACGAGCGGGTGGTGGGCGCGCTGATGGACGCGGTGCGGAACGGGAAGCAGGTGACGGCGGTGGTGGAGCTGAAGGCGCGGTTTGACGAGGCGAACAACATCCGGTGGGCGCGGGCGCTGGAGGAGGCCGGGGTGCACGTGGTGTACGGGGTGGTGGGGTACAAGGTGCATTGCAAGCTGGCGATGGTGGTGCGGCGGGAGGGCGACGGGCTCCGGCGGTACGTGCATCTCTCGACGGGGAACTACAACCCATCGACGGCGCGGCTTTACACGGACGTGGGCGTGTTGACGGCGCGGCCGGAGGTGGGCGAGGACGTGGCGGAGTTGTTCAACCTGTTGACGGGGCTGAGCCGGTTCCGGGGGACGCGTCGGCTGCTGGTGGCGCCGTACGAGATGCACGAGCGGGTGATCGAGCGGATTGACCGGGAGGCGTCGCATGCGCGGGTGGGGTTGCCATCGAGGATCATGGCGAAGATGAACTCGTTGGTGGACCCAGACGTGATCGAGGCGTTGTACCGGGCCTCGCGTGCCGGGGTGGAGGTGGACTTGGTGGTGCGGGGCATTTGTTGCCTGAGGCCGGGGGTGGAAGGGATGAGCGCGACCATCCGGGTGCGGAGCATCGTGGACCGGTTCCTTGAGCACGGGCGGCTGTGGGCGTTCGGGAACGGGGGGCGACCGGAGGCATGGGTGGCGAGCGCGGACTGGATGCCGAGGAACCTGCACAAGAGGGTGGAGGTGGCGTTCCCGGTGGAGGACGGGCGGTTGCGAGATCGGGTGTGGGACATCCTCGGGCGGCAATTGGCGGACCATGCGAGCGCATGGGTGCTTGGGCCGGACGGGACGTACCGCCGGGCAGGGCGGAAGCCGGGGAGCCCCATGCGGCGAAGCCAGCTTGAATTCATGGAGCTGGCCTCGTTGCATGGCCATGGAGGGGTCCAGGGGCGTGTTCCGGCACGGATGACGCCGCTGCGACGGCCTGGATGAACGGGATGAACGCGAGGACGTGCTGGGTCACGGGTGCCGGGGGGTTGATCGGGAGCGCCTTGATGGCGAGCCGGGGGCTGCCGCGGGGGTGGGTGGCGGTGGGGCTCGGGCGCCGGATGCTCGACCTTGCTGACGCTGGAGCGGTGGCGGCCCGGTTCCGGGAGGAGCGACCGGACGCGGTGATTCACTGCGCGGCGATGAGCCGGACGGGGGATTGCCAGCGGGACCCGGGGGCAGCGCGCGTGTCGAACGTGGAGGTGACGCGAGGGCTGGCGGGCCTGTTCGAGGGCAAGCCGATGGTGTTCCTCTCGACGGACCTTGTGTTTGACGGGGAAGGTGCGCCGTACGGGGAGGGTGCGAGGACGAACCCGCTGATGGTGTACGGGGAGACGAAGGTGGAGGCCGAGCGGGTGGTGCTGGAGGACCCGGGGCACCTTGTGGTGAGGACCTCGATCAACCATGGGCGATCACCGACGGGCGACCGTGGGTTCAACGAGGAGATGGAGCGGGCATGGGCGACGGGGCGGAGGCTGGACCTGTTCGTGGACGAGTACCGGTGCCCGATCGGGGCGGAGGTGACGGCGCGGGCGTTGTGGAGGCTGCTGGAGGTGGGGGCGACGGGGATCGTGCACGTGGCGGGGGCGCAGCGGTTGTCGCGGTGGGAGATTGGGCGGCTGGTGGCCGGGGGGGATGCGCGGCGGGAGGCCTTGATCGGGGAGGCGTCGGTGCGAGCGCACGTGGGGATGCGAAGGCCGGCGGACACGACGCTCGACATCCGGCGGGCGCAGGGGTTGATGGGATTCGAGTTGCCGGGGTATGAGGAATGGCTGCGGGGGCGCCGGTGAACGGGGCGGGGGCCGGGAAGCCGCCGGGGTATCGCGGGAGGCTGGCGCCTTCGCCGACGGGCCCGATGCACCTTGGGCATGCGCGGACGTTTGGGATGGCATGGAAGCGGGCGCGGGAGGCAGGGGGAACGCTGGTGTTGCGATGCGACGACCTTGACCGGGAGCGGTCGCGTCGGGAGCACGAGGCGGCGTTTGAGGAGGACCTGCGCTGGCTTGGGCTGGACTGGGACGAGGGGCCGGTGTCGCAGTCAGGGAGGCTCGGGTTGTACGCGGGGGTGTTGGAGCGGCTCAAGGCGGGGGGCTGGGTGTATCCGTGCGCGTGTTCAAGGAAGGACGTGCTTGCGGCCTTGGCGGCGCCGCATGCGGGGGAGACGGAGCCGGTGTATCCGGGGACGTGTCGTGTGCGGGGCGTTGGCGAGGCGGGGGCGGGGCGTGCCGTGAGCTGGCGGATGCGGGTGCCGGAGGGGGAGGCGATTGAATTCGAGGACGGGAGGTGTGGGAGGCAGCGGTTCGTGGGCGGGGAGGACTTTGGGGACTTCGTGGTGTGGAGACCGGACGGGCTGCCGAGCTACCAGTTGGCATGCGCGGTGGATGATGCGCTGATGGGGATCACCGAGGTGGTGAGAGGGGAGGACTTGCTGGCGAGCACGGCGAGGCAGCTCTTGGTGCTTCGGGCGCTGTCATGGGCAGCGCCGTCGTACTTTCACTGCGAGCTGGTGATGGATGCCGACGGGAGGCGACTGGCGAAGCGTGACGGGGGGATGACGGTGCGGGCGTTGAGGGAGGCAGGCTGGGCGGCCGGGCGGGTGCTGGGGGCGGGGTGAGCGGGAAGGGATTGCGGATGGGCGGGAAGCACGGATGGCGCGGAGACGAGGAGCAAGCCTTGTGTGCCGGGGGCGTGGCGCGGGAGCCTGACCCGGGGTGCGGGTCGTCGTGCGCGATGGCCGGGGGCGATGACCGCGAGCCCTTGCGTCCACGGGGTGGGCGAGGGCGGTTTCCGTTGGACAGGGGCGTACGCGGCGGGTTGCGGCGGCCATGTTTTGGAGGCATGAACGGGGCGTTCGCTTTGCCGCATGCGCGGCGCCATCCTGTGAAGCATTTCATTCGCATTCTTGATACCCACACCGGCGGGGAGCCGACGCGCATCGTCGTTGACGGCGGCCCCGAGCTTGGGGCCGGGCCCTTGTCGGAGCGGGTTCGGAGGTTCCGGGTAGAGTTTGACGCGTATCGATCGGCGGTGGCGAACGAGCCGCGAGGCTCCGACGTGATGGTGGGGGCGTTGCTTGTGCCGCCGCATGAGCCGGGGTGCGACTTCGGGGTGATCTTCTTCAACAACGTGGGGTACCTTGGCATGTGCGGGCACGGGACGATCGGGCTTGTGGTGGCGTTGGCGCACCTTGGGAAGGCGCGTCCCGGTGACGTTCGCATCGACACGCCGGTGGGCGTGGTGACGGCGACGTTGCACGAGGATGGGTCCGTATCGGTAGCGAACGTGGCGTCGCATTGCGAGGCGCGGGGGGTGCGGGTGGAGGTGCCGGGCCATGGGATGGTGACGGGTGACGTGGCCTGGGGTGGCAACTGGTTCTTCCTCGTGGAGGACCCCGGGCAGGCGCTGGAGGCGGGCAACGTGGACGCTCTGACCGAGTACGCATGGCGCGTGAGGCAGGCTGTGAACGCGCAGGGGTTTCCGGAGGTGGACCACGTGGAGCTGTTCGGCCCGCCGGCGCGGGACGGGGCGGACTCGCGAAACTTCGTGTTGTGCCCGGGCAAGGCCTACGACCGGTCGCCGTGCGGGACGGGGACGAGCGCGAAGCTGGCGTGCCTTGCGGCGGACGGGAAGCTGGGGGCGGGCGAGGATTGGGTTCAGGAGAGCATCCTTGGGAGCCTCTTCACGGGCCGGTTCGAGTGGGTCAGCCGGGCCGAGGGAAGGATTGCGCCGGTGATCCGGGGCACGGCGCACGTGAACGGCGAGGCGACGCTGATCCTGGACGATTCCGACCCGTTCTGCTGGGGCATCCGACGATGAAGGCATGGCGCCGCGTTGCCGTGCTGGGGTGGGCCATGGTGCTGGCTGGGGGGGCGCCGGCGTCGGCGGCGGGCGGGGAGTCGCCGGGCAAGGCCACGCGTTGGGTGGCGTTTCGGACGCGCGCGAGGGCGGGCAGGCTGGGCGGGGCGGACGTGGAGGCCCTCGCGCGGGGGGTGGGTGCGACGCGGGTGTTGCCCGTGGGGACCTTGGCAAGGACATGGCAGGCGGAGGTGGACGGCGACGAGTCGATGGCCGGGGTGTTGGCGGGGCGGTTGATGCTGGAGCCGGCCGTGGAGGCGGCATGGGCGTTGCGGGCCTTTCCGCGGGGGCCGCGCCAGGTGCCCAATGATCCCTACCTCGTCCGCCAATGGGGACTTCACAACACGCGTCAGTCGGGTGGGGTGGCCGGGGCTGACATCCGGGCGTTCGGCGCATGGCAGCAGGGTGTGACGGGCGCGGGCGTGATCGTGTCGGTGGTGGACGACGGGTTCGAGCAGCGGCACGTGGACTTGCAGGCGAACCTTCGCAAGGACCTCGGCTGGGATTACCGGGATGACGACAGCGACCCGGAGGCGGAGGGCGGGGACGGATTCAGCGAGACGGGCGAGCCGCGGGCTGACGCGCACGGGACGTCGGTCGCGGGCGTCATCGCGGCCGTCGGCAACAATGCCTTGGGCGTCACCGGCGTGGCATGGAACGCGCGCGTCGCGCCGGTTCGGGCCTTGCAGCGCGACATGACGGACGCGCAAGAGGCGTCGGCGTTGTCGCACCGGGCGGACATCGTGTCGGTTTCCAACAACTCATGGGGCCCGGACGACGACGCGAGGGCGGTGGTGTCGCCGGGTGAGCTGGCGGAGCAGGCACGCATCGAGGGGGTAACGAAGGGGCGAGGAGGGCTTGGCGTGGTGTACGTGTGGGCGGCGGGGAACGGCGGCGAGCAGGCGGACGACGCCAACTACGACGGGTACGCGAACTCGCCGCAGGTGCTGGCGGTGGGAGCGCTCACGGACCGGGGCGTGCGCTGCACCTACAGCGAGAAGGGCGCATGCCTGTGCGTCTCGGCGCCGTCCGGGCGGGATGCCGTGCGCAATCCCGGGACCTGGACGACCGACCTTGGGGCCAACCGGGGCTACAACGGGAGCTCGGTCACGGGCGACATCTCGGACCGCCGGTTCACGTCGAACTTCAACGGCACGTCGGCGGCGGCGCCCATGGTGTCCGGGATCGTCGCGCTCATGCTTGAGGCCAACCCGGCGTTGGGTTGGCGCGACGTGAAGGAGGTGCTGATGCGGTCCGCGTCCATCACGGACGAGGCGGACCCGGGATGGTTCACGAACGCGGCCGGGCTGCGATTCAACCATGGGTACGGCGCGGGACGCGCGAACGCGGACGCGGCGGTGCGCATGGGACGGGTCTGGACGAACCTTCCGCCGGAGCGCTGGACGACATGGGCGCTGATGGGGCGCGAGGGCATGGACATCCCCGATGGCGCGCCGGCGGGCGTGGAGCTGCCCGTGTTGGTGGCGTCGGACCTGAGGGTGGAGACGGCGCGGGTGTTCCTCGACATCGAGCATCCCGGGCGCAACGAGTTGCTGGTGGAACTGGTCTCGCCGGCTGGCACGACGAGCCGGCTGTGGTCCCCGCACGAGGATCGGACGGCGAACTTGCGGCATCGTTTCACAAGCGTGTTCTGCTGGGGGGAGGCCGCGAGGGGGACATGGCGCGTGCGGGTTGCGGACACACGTTCCGGGCAAGCGGGCCGGGTTGTGGGCGCGCGGCTGGAGTTGTCGGGGTCGCTTCCTCAGGTGGCGTTGTCGGGGGCCTTCGACGTGGAGGGGAGGTTCGTGGTGGAAATGAGGGGGAATGCGGGCTGGGCCGGTCGTCTTCAACGGTCGCGGGACCTTGAGCGGTGGGAGGAGGTGGGGCGCGTCGTGCTGGAGGGCGGGAAGGCTCGGGTGGTGGAGGAGGGGGTGACCGGGGACGGACGTTGGTATCGGTGGGTGGGTGAGTGACTGCGGGTGCAAGCTGGCGGCCTTGTGCCATTCCGGTACCGGCTCGTGTCGTGCCCCATGTCGTGGCTCGCTCCTCGTCGGACACGAGGATCCCTCGCGGCGAAACCCCGGCCTTTCTTGAGGCGCGATACAAGGGGGTACGAGTCGGCCGGTGGTGCAGCCTCGCTCGAACCCCGAAGCGTGAGGGCGGAATCGGCGAGGCGATCATGGACGAGGGCATCGATCGGGCCGGGCCGGGGCAGCAAGCCCGGCGGCGACCTTGCCTCGAAGGAGGGCGACCTGCGACGTGGCGGTCGCGAGGGCGGCGGTGGCCAGCCGGGATTCCCGGCCATGGGCGACGTGGGGACGCGTGGGTTTGCTGGAGAAACGGGGGGTCGTGGAGCGGCAAGTGGCTCGGGACGAGGCAGGAGTTGGGCAATCGTGGCGTTTGATGCCCGGAGGGCCCGGCCATGTGGATGAATCCATGCTTGGACGACCGGCATGATTTGGGAAGCTTCTGGGCGCCATGAAGAAAATCGAAGCCGTCATCAAGCCGTTCAAGCTGGAGGATGTGAAGGATGCGTTGCAGGAGGCTGGCATCCAAGGGATGAGCGTGGGCGAGGTCAAGGGGTTCGGACGTCAGAAGGGCCACACGGAGGTGTATCGCGGGGCCGAGTACACGGTGGATTTCCTTCCGAAGCTGAAGCTGGAGGTGGTGGTGTCGGACGCCCAAGTGGACGCCGCCGTCGCCGCCATCATCAAGGGCGCCAAGACGGGCAAGATCGGCGACGGGAAGATCTTCGTTTCGACGATCGACGAGGCTGTCCGGATCCGGACGGACGAGCGTGGCGAGGCGGCGGTATAGGGGGGGAATGGTTGGCGAGGGCGCTGGTTGGGGGCCGGAGGGGCGGCTTGCGGGCCGTGATCAAGGGAAGGCCCCACGTGCCAGCCGGGCAGATGGGGCCATCAGGCGCCGGGGTGAACCGGCTCGTGGGGTGTTCCAGCCCTGGCGGGTGTTGTGCCGCGAGGGATCCTCGTGTCCAACGGGGAGCGCGCCACGACCCTAGGCCTTGGGCGGGGCCGTCTTGACCTCGAGATGAAGGTCGCGGAGCTGACGCGCCGAGGCGGGGGATGGGGAGTCGGTCATGAGGCAGGTCCCCTTGGCGGTCTTGGGGAAGGCGATGACGTCCCGGATGCTTGAGGTCCCGCAGAGCATGGCGCAGAGGCGGTCGAATCCGAGGGCGATGCCGCCATGGGGCGGGGCGCCATACTTGAAGGCCTCGAGCATGTAACCGAAGCGGAGGCGGGTTTCATCCGGGGGGATCTGCAAGATGTCCTCGAAGATGGTCCTTTGGACGTCGGGTTGGTGGATGCGGATGGAGCCGCCGCCGAGCTCGACGCCGTTGACGACGATGTCGTAGTGCTGGCCGCGGACCTGCCTGGGGTCTTGCTTGAGGAGGGGAATGTCCTCGGCGACGGGCGCCGTGAAGGGATGATGGCTGGAGTACCAGCGGTTCATTTCCTTGTCGAAGGAGAGGAGGGGGAAGTCCACGACCCAGAGGAAGTCGAATCGGCGCGGGTCGAAGGAGAGGCGGCCCTGGGACCTGAGGACGTCGGCGCAGTAGAGGCGGATCTTGCCGAGGATCTCGCAGGCGTTGAGCCATGGGTCGGCGGCGAAGAGCACGAGGTCGCCCTCCTCGATGGCGAGGCCGGAGACGAGGGCGTCCTTCTCGGCCTGGGTGAAGAACTTGACGATGGGCGACTTCCACTCGCCGCCCTCGACCTTGATGTAGGCGAGGCCCTTGGCCCCGAGGCTCTTGGCGTGGTCGGTCATGGTCTCGATCTGGCCTTGGGTGGCGCCGGCCATGCCCTTGGCGTTGATGGCCTTGACGACGCCGCCGGAGGCGACGGCCCCGGCGAAGACCTTGAAGGCGGAGGCGCGAAACGTCTCGGTGAAATCGACCAGCTCCATTCCGAAGCGCGTGTCGGGCTTGTCGATGCCCCAGCGGTTGATCGCCTCATGGAAGCTGATGCGCTTGAAGGGGGCGGGGATGTCCAAGTCCATGGCTGCCTTCCAGACGCGCTTAAGGAGTCCCTCGACGAGGGCGTAGATGTCCTCGCGCTCGATGAAGGACATCTCGATGTCCACCTGGGTGAACTCGGGCTGCCGGTCGGCGCGGAGGTCTTCGTCGCGGTAGCAGCGGGCGAGCTGGAAGTATCGCTCGACGCCGGAGACCATGAGGATCTGCTTGAACTGCTGGGGGGACTGGGGCAGCGCGTAGAAGGTGCCGGGGTCGCGCCGGTTGGGCACGAGGAACTCGCGCGCGCCCTCGGGGGTGGACTTGAAGAGGGTCGGCGTCTCGACCTCGAGGAAGCCTTGCTCGTCCAGGTATCGGCGGGTGGCGATGGCGACCTTGGAGCGGGTGCGGAGGTTGCGTGCCATCTCGGGACGGCGGAGGTCGAGGTAGCGGTACTGGAGGCGGAGTTCCTCGTTGACCTTGTTGGCGACCTCGGGGTCGTCGATGGAGAAGGGCAGGACCTCGGCCGTGTTGAGGACCTCGAGGGAGCGGACGAGGACCTCGACCTCGCCGGTGGCGATCTTGTCGTTGCGGGTGCCCTCGGGCCGGATGCGGACGGTGCCCGAAACGCGGACGACGGACTCGCTGCGGAGGTGGCTGGCTTGGTCAAACAGGGCGGGAGGAAGCTCGGAGGGGTCGAAGACCGTCTGGGTGCGGCCCTCGCGGTCGCGGAGGTCGATGAAGATGAGACCTCCGAGGTCCCGCCGGGAATGGACCCAGCCGTCGAGGATGACATTGGCCCCCGCGTGTGCGGGGCGCAGTTCATTGCAGTGGTGAGTGCGCTTCATGCGTCAGAACGGGTTCAAACCCGGGCAACGGGGCGCATCATGACGGCATTGGCGGTGCAAGGCCAAGTGGTAAGGCGGGGTCCCTGATCGGTGCGCAGGCAGTTCCCGGGTGACCGGTCCTCGCCTCACGTTGCGCGGACGGAGGGTTGAAAACACGGGTTCCCTTGGCGTCTTGGGGTGAAGGAATCCGGGCCGCCTCATGCACGGATTCCGAGCTGGATGCAGCGGGGATTTGCTCACGCCATGCCGCCATGCCGCGAGGGATGCGGGCTCACGGATGCCCATCCCGGCGTTCGCGCCCATCCGTTCCGGGCGCAGGTTGACGCGCTGACTGCGAGGATTCGCGGGGTTGTGGATCGAGGGATGGCCTCCTGTTTGCATGGGGATTTGGGCACGGCCCCCAATCCGCGCGTGCCGCCTGTTCTGGGGGTGGGCCGGCGGGGACCGGGCGAGGAGCACAGACCCTTGGTGGCGCCGGCAAGGTTCTCGTTGAGCCGGGACAGCTTGACCGGAACGATGCAGTTGGATCGGTCGTGCTTGCTGGATCTGCTTGCGCAAATCCTTCGTCGTTCGCTCGTTACAGGGATGGTACTGGCCCGCGCCTCGCTCACGCCTCGGCTTGCGCAAGCATCTGCTTCGCAATCACTTCCCTCCCAACTGCCTCGTCTCCGCTTGAACCATGCGGCATTCACGGCGAGGTGCTGGAAGGCCCGTGCGGGTCCCCGGGGGCGTTCCTGACCTCGTCATGGCCGTGCTGGATCGAGCCCGCGTTCCGGCGATGTCCCTTGGGCAACGGGTCTGCCTGCAAGGTTGGGATCGATGATCCCGGCAGATTCCACGAATGATCGGGCGCCATGGGCTACCGTGGCCTGGTTGACGGGAAGATTGGGACGTCCGTAGCCTGTCGGCGGATGAAAGAACTGCTGGGATCGCTCGTGGAATTGATTCGACGGACGTCGGCGGAGATACCCGACGACGTGAACCGGGCGCTGGTGTCGGCGTTGGAAAGCGAGAAGAAGGGCTCGATTGCCGAGAGCGCGCTGAAGATCGTGGAGCGCAACATCGAGTTGGCGAGGCGCAAGTCCCAGCCGATCTGCCAGGACACGGGCAGCATCCTGTTCTACGTGGACGGGCCCAAGGGTTTGGACCCATTGGAATTCGAGGACACGGCGCGCGAGGCGGTCCGGGTGGCGACGCGCAAGGGCTACCTGCGCCAGAACTCGGTCGATTCGATCACGGGCGAGAATGACGGGACCAACGTGGGCCCGGGATCGCCGGCGATTCACTTCCACCAGCATCGGGGCCCGGGCACGGAGGTGCGGTTGGTGTTGAAGGGCGGGGGCTGCGAGAACGTGGGGGCGCAGTATTCGTTGCCGTTGGAGAAGCTGAAGGCGAGCCGGGACCTCGACGGATGCCGCAAGGTCATCCTTGACGCGGTGTTGCAGGCGCAGGGCAAGGGGTGTGGGCCGGGGATCCTTGGCGTGTGCATCGGGGGCGACCGCGCGACGGGCTACGAGTACTCGAAGAAGCAGTTCCTTCGCATGCTGGACGACCGGAACGTTGACCCCAGGCTGGACGAGCTGGAGCAGGACATCCTGAGGACGGCGAACGAGCTTGGGATCGGGCCGATGGGATTTGGGGGCAGGACGACGTTGCTTGGGGTGAAGATTTGCGCGGCGAACCGGGTGCCGGCGTCGTTCTTCGTGAGCGTCAGCTACATGTGCTGGGCGTATCGTCGGCAGGGCGTGACGCTGGGCGCGGGTGGCGAGATCGAGGGCTGGCTGTACTGAACCTGACCCTCCGAAGGCGTAGGAAAACCAACACGAGGACCATGGCATGAAGGAGCTCAAGGCACCGTTCACCGAGGAGACGATGCGCGCGCTGAAGGTGGGCGACGAGGTGGCGATCACGGGCGTGGTGTTCACGGGGCGCGACGCCGTGCACAAGTACCTGCATGAGGGCGGGGCGTTGCCGGAGGGGGTGAGCCTGCGGGACGGGATCATCTATCATTGCGGGCCGGTGGTGATGAAGGAGCCGGATGGAAGCTGGAAGGTGACGGCGGCCGGGCCGACGACGTCCATTCGGGAGGAGCCCTACCAAGGGCAGGTGATCCGGGACTTCGGATTGCGCGGGGTGATTGGGAAGGGCGGGATGGGGGAGCGGACGCTGGCGGCCTGCAAGGAGCATGGGTGTGTCTATCTGCACGCGGTAGGCGGCGCGGCGCAGGTCCTTGCGGAGTGCGTGAAGCGGGTGCGCAACGTGTACTTCCTCGAAAAGTTCGGGTCGCCGGAGGCGATCTGGGAGCTGGAAGTGGAAAGCTTGCCCGCCGTGGTGACGATGGATTCCCACGGCGGCAGCCTGCATCGCGAGGTGATGGCGGCGAGCAGCGCGGCCCTTGCGGAGAGGGTGTGAGGCGAGGCGGCGCGGGTTGGGCGCCCGTTGGCCTCGCCCTTGGGGTCAACGGCCCAATTGCAGGCGCTGGTCCAATTCGTGAAGACGCAGGCGGACGGACACGATGAAGGGGGGCTCGCCCCGTTCCCAGTGGCCGTAGGTCGTCGTCACCAGCGTGTCGTCTGGGAGGATCTCGACGGCCGGGTAGGCGCAGTCGAAGGCATGATGGTTGTCCATGAGGCGGACGCGGCATTGGCCTTCCTTGCCATGGACGATGTCCCGATACCGGCCCACCCATGCCACCCAGTCGCCCTTGGTGGCGGATTCCCTCGCCATGTCCCGGAACGCGACGAAGGGACGGCCGTCTCGGGTGTAGCGGGCGACATGGCGGTCGCCGGTGAGGGCGGCGGGCAGCTCGCGGGGCTCGGACCATGTGCATCCCTCGTCGCGGGAGGTCATGAGCCATGAGTTGCGTCGGCGCGAGTTCTCCCGGAGCAGCATGGCGAGCTCGCGGCCGTCGGGAGACCGGATGACGCCGGGCTCGCAAAGGTGGATGTCGGAGCGCGAGACGAGCGGACGCGGCTGGCCCCATGTGATGCCGCCGTCGTTGGATTCGGAGGAATAGACGGTGAAGGTGACGGGCAGGGTCACCTCGCGGTGGGCCCGGATGAAGCGGCCGTCGTCGTGGAAAAACGCGAAGTAATGGCCGGGCTTGCTGCGGACGGGCACGACGCTGGCCATGGCGACGATGCCGCCGTCCGGGCTTCGCCGGAGGCGGATGGGACCCTTGCCGTGGCCCTCGGGATCGACGCAGAGGAGGGTCTTGTTGTCCTCGAGGAGGACGGTGGTGGGGTGTCCGAGGTACTGGCCGGGTTGCCGGTCCACGATGAC
The DNA here is from genome assembly GCA_903925515.1 of uncultured Verrucomicrobiota bacterium. Taxonomy (GTDB): domain Bacteria; phylum Verrucomicrobiota; class Verrucomicrobiia; order Limisphaerales; family UBA9464; genus UBA6176. The sequence continues at coordinate 4,572 of CAIYFP010000518.1, read as the reverse complement.
CTGGCGTTGACGTTCGGAGGAGAGGTCGAGGGTGGGGATGGAGAATGCGGCTGGAAGGGTCTCAGGGCCGAGCCATGGGAGGGCTGAGGGAGCACGAGGCCGAGCAGGCTCGCGGCGGCGAGGATGCGGCCCAGGAACGATGCCGCGTTCATGGCTGGGTGGAGAAGCGGAAGACGGTGGTGGAGTGGAACGGCTTGCCGGGGCCGGGCCGGAGGATGGTGGAGGGGAAGCCGGGATGATTGGGGGAGTCCGGCGCGTGCTGGGTTTCAAGGCAGAAGGCGGGATGCTTGCGCCATGCCGGGGGATCCGTGGGGCCGCCGCCGAAGTGGTTGGCGGTGTAGAGCTGGAGGCATGGCTCGGTCGTCAGGCATTCCATGATCCTGCCCGAGCCGGGATGCTCGGCGCGGGCGACGAGGCGGAGGCGCCCGGAGGGGCCGTCGAGGAGGTAGTTGTGGTCGTAGCCGTTGGGACCTCCGAAGTCGTCGCGGATGCGTTCGCCGATGGGGCGAGGACGGGAGAAGTCGAGCCCCGTGCCCGCCACGGGAAGCGCGGGGCCAAGGGGGATGAGGTCGCGATCCACCTTCGAGACGGCCTTGCTACGGATCTGGAGCCGGTGGTCGAGGATGTCGCCACCGCCGGCGAGGTTGAAGTAGGCGTGGTTGGTCAGGTTGATGACGGTGGGGGCGTCCGTGGCGGCCTCGTAGAGGATGCGGACCTCGTTGTCGTCGGTGAGCTCGTAGGTGACGGAGACGTCGAGGTTGCCGGGGTAGCCTTCCTCGCCGTCGGGACTGCGGTAGGCGAATCGGACGAACGAGGAGCGGGGCGTGGAGCCCGTCGTGGCGGACCAAAGCATGGAGGCGAAGCCATGGGTGCCGCCGTGGAGGTGGTGCCTGCCATGGTTTCGCGTCACGCGGACGACGCGGCCGTCGAGGGGAAACTGGGCGTCCTTGATGCGGTTGGCATAGCGTCCGATGACGGAAGCGGCCCCCGGGAAGCCCTCGAGGTAGGGCTTCAGGGAGTCGGCGCCGAGGAGGATGTTGGTGAGGACGCCGGACCTGTCCGGGGCGGCGACCTCGGTGAGGGTGGCGCCGAGGTCCATGGCCTTGAGTTGCATGCCCCGGGAGTTGACGAGGGTGTGGATGCGGACCTCGCGGCCGTCGGGCAGGGTTCCGAACGAACGGGACGCGACGCGGCCGGGACGAGGGGGCGAGACGCACGCGGTGCAGGCGAGCGCGACGAGGGAAAGCCAGAGGGCAGGGAGGCGCATGGGGAATCGTTGAGCGTGCGTGGGCATGGGGTCAACCGGCGTTCGACGGGCGGCAACCATGGGTTGGCATGGTATGGGGCGTGGTTCGCAGGTTCCTGCGACATGAACGAGGCACCCGCCCCAACCTTCCCGCCGCTGGCGGGGTTGAATCGCCCTGTTCAGGCGGTGGTGTCGCCGCGGGCGGGCGGGTTGTCCGTCCGGCTGAACCTGAACCCCGACGGGCGTTGCAACATGCAATGCGCCTACTGCGAGGTGGACCGGGCCCGGCTGGGAGGGGGGCCGTCGCGCCCGGACATCGCGGCGATGATGGCGGAGTTGGCGAGGGTGATGGAGCAGATCGACGCGGGGGACGGGGCGTTGATCCCGGGATGTGCCGGTGCACCGGCCGAATACCTGAGGCTGGGTCACGTCGCGTTGAGCGGGAACGGCGAGCCGACCCTGTGCCCGGTCTTCGAGGAGGTGATGGAAGCGGTGATGCACCTCCGTGCGCAAGGGCGGCATGGGTTCTTCAAGGTGGCCTTGATCACGAACGGGGCGGCGTTGGAGGAGCCCTGCGTGCGGCGCGGCCTGCGGTTGCTGACGTCCAAGGACGAAATCTGGGCGAAGCTGGACGCGGGCACGCCGGGATGGTTCCGGGAGGTGAACGGCGAGGGGGCCCGATACGGGGACGTGTTGGCATCCATCACGGCGGCAGGGCGACGTCGGCCGTTGGTCTTGCAGACGATGGTTCCGAGGCTGGATGGCCGGGCGATTCCCATGGGCGAGCAGGAGGCCCTTGGGAGGGTTGTTGCGAAGCTGCGTCGGGACGGGGTACAAATCTCGCTCGTGCAGGTTTATTCGGCGACGCGTCCCGCTGCGTCGGGCCGTGCGACCCATGCCTCGCTATCGGAGTTGTCCAGCGTGGCGCGGTTTGCCCGTGAAGCAGGCCGGGTTCCGGTGCGAGTCTATTGAGCGGGCTACGCAGGATTCCGCGCATGCCATGATGGGGGAACCGGGGGGGACGCACGGGCGCCTTCCAGGGTCATGCCCGGGCCCTGATCCGCGCGCAAGCCGTTCCTGAGTGCCCGGTTTTTCGCTCATGCGGCGCCGACGGTAGGTTGAAAAGACAGGTCCTCTTGGCGTGGAAAAGATCGAGCCGTCCCGGGCACGGATTCCGGGATGCATGCAGCGGCGAGGTCCTTGCGCCAAGCCGTCATGACGCGAGGAATGCAGTCTCGGGGATGCCCATGCTGGGGTTCATGCCCAACCGCCACGATGATCTGACCCCGTTACGTGCCCCTCCTTGCGCGAGGAAGCGTGCGAGGTTCGCGAGGGGCTTGCGGAGGTTCCCCGGGGTGCGCATCGGTCGCCCGAGCCTGCTGGGACGCAGCCGGCCGGGGCTCGCGAGGTTGTAGATTGAGGGCTTCGCCCATGCTTGAGCGGGTTTTTTTGGGGGGAATGACATTGACGGGCGGGGCCATGGGGAAGCGGGTTGCTTCCTTGGGGATGGTCCGTAGTCTGGGCGCGGGATGTCGGGGATGTTGAAGGCCGGGTTGCCGGCGATTTTCATGGTGTTGCTGGCGGCGATGAGGTGGCCGGGATTGCTGCCGGAGAACCTGAGCGCGGTGTATGGGCTGGTGTTTTGCGCGGGAGCGTTTCTGAGGTCGGGACGAGGGTTGGGGGCGACGTTCGGGGTGTTGCTGGTGACGGACGTGTTGTTGCTTTGCCACTACCAGTTCAACCGCGGGGTGGAAGCGCTGGGGGCGGCGTCCATGGTGTACCTTGGGATGAATTACCTTGGGTATGCGGGGATCTTGATGCTGGGGCGTCGGTTCAGCGCGGGCTCGCGGTGGCTGGCCTTGGTGGGGGGCGGGGTGCTGGGAGCCTTGATTTTCTACCTGGTCACGAACACGGCGGCATGGTTCTTCAACCCGTTCCGCAACCCGGAGTACACCCGCACGTTGGCGGGCTGGATCACGGCGTTGACCAAGGGCACGGGCGGCTATCCGGAGACCTGGACGTTTTTCCGGAACACGCTCCTTGGCGGGGGATTGTTCACGGCGTTGTTCAGCGGGGCATGTAAGTTCGCGGGGACGGAGTCGCCGGCAGACAAGGGGGAGGAGAGCGGACCACCCGAGGCGTCCGAAGGGGAGCCCGAGGCGGCGGCAGGGGAAGCGAGCGCATGACCCTCTCGTTGCCCGGGGGGTGGGCGGACGCGGTGGAGTTGCCGGACGGGGCCATGGACAAGGTGGCGAGCCTTGTCGAGTCGGAGCGGGCGGCGGGGCGGCAGATTTTGCCGGAGCCGTCCCGATTTTTTCGGGCGCTGGAGGAGGTTGCGCCGGGGGCGGTTCGCGCGGTGATCCTTGGGCAGGACCCGTACCCGACGCCTGGGCACGCGGAGGGGTTGAGCTTCTCGGTGGCTCCCGGGGTGCGGCCTCTTCCCGGGTCGTTGCGAAACATCCTGCGGGAATGGTCGGAGGACCTGGGGCATCCGATTCCGGAGGAGGGCAGCCTGCTGCCATGGGCGAGGTCCGGGGTGTTGTTGCTGAACACGGTGTTGTCGGTGCGGGCAGGGGAGGCGGGGTCGCATCGGGGGCGGGGTTGGGAAGCGGTGACGGCGGCGGTGCTCAAGGCGGTGGCGGGATCGGGGGATCGGGTGGTGTTCGTGCTATGGGGCAACGACGCGCGTCGCCATGCCGGATGGCTCTCGCTGGGTCGTCATGCGGTGATCGAGGCGGCGCATCCGTCGCCGTTGTCGGCCCGGTTGTTCCGGGGATGCCGGTGCTTTTCGCGGGCGAACGCATTGCTGGCGGAGGCGGGACGGGGGGCAATCGACTGGCGACTGGAGCCGGTGCTGGGATTGGGACTGGGACCAAGGGGTTGAGCTGGCCTGCGCGCCGGCTCGTGTCGTGTCCCAGCCATGGCAAGCGTTTCGCCCCGGGGAATCTTCGTGTCCAACGAGGAGCGAGCCACGACGTGGCAAGCGCAACGCGCTGCGGCCCTTGGGGCGGCTCCCTGAAAGTCTCGGGGCTTCGGGGTTGGTCCGTGAGAGATCGCGGCGGGCAGGCCCCGTCCTGACGCCTCGCCCGGCGCTCCATCCATGGAAGCCCTCGCCGAGCGGCATTTTGGAAGGATCGCCCCTGCGGCCATGCCGATCTCAGCGAAGCCCTTCCTCCCCTTGCCTGAGCCCAAGTTCCGCAGTTGTAGGGGCTGTTTCACTGGTTTCGCTGGGGTTTCCCAAAATCAGCACCCCGTTTTCTCCACTACATTTTCCACCAGCCGCGATCCCCGCGGCAGCCTCAGCCCAAGGTGCGCCAGCAACAACG
>CAIYFP010000517.1 GCA_903925515.1 uncultured Verrucomicrobiota bacterium | reverse complement strand
GGCGTTGGGGATCGAGGGGGGCGAGGAGGTGCACTGGCAACTGCTGAACCGGACGGACCTCCGCCTCAAGCGCCCGAACGCCCGGCCGATCGATGCGGTGCAACATGGGGATTAACGGGGGTTTTTGAGTTTTCAGCAGAATCAAACGTTTAGATGTGACCCCATTGCGTTGTCCGACGGCCGTGGCGCCGTTTCAAGGTTCGGATGGACGTCGGCGGCGGCCAGCATGCACGCTTGAACCCGACGAGCGGAAGGGAGGGGGGCGTCGAATGAACAAGGCACAAAAGTTGCGAGGCCATTTCATGGGGTGCGCGGCCCAGCGAATCCAACGACGGGCTCAGCGTTTGCTCAGGGCGGGGCGGCCCCGTTGGCCATGGCTCCTCCTGGCGTTGGCGACGGCCGTCGGGGCGTGTCGCCGGGATCCGCCAGCGGCTCCGGACGCGGTCGCCATGGTCGGGGGGCGACCGGTCCTCGCGTCGGCCCTGGAGTCCGAGTTGAAGCGGCGTTCGGGCGGTGGGTTGGCGGCGGACAAGGACAGGGTGTTGTCGGAGTTGATCGACCTTGAGGCTGCCTATGCGAAGGCGATGGCGTCCGGGTTCCTTGACTCGCCGGAGATCCAGCGCGCGATCCGCGTCCTCGTGGCGGAGCGCATGAAGGAAAGCCATGCGGGAGAGTTGCAGGCAGATCCCGGAATCGGCGAGGAGCGGGCTCGGGCGCTGTACCTTGCCAACACCAACCGATTCGTGAGGCCGGCCGCGTGGAACGTGGCTGTCATCCATGTTGAAGTGCCGAGAAAGGCGACGCCGGATAGGAAGGCAGCGTTCATGGAGCGAGCCCGGGCCCTGCGCGCCCGCGTGGCGAGGGAATGCGCGACCATGTCGCACTTCGGACCGGTTGCGGCGGAGGTCTCGGCTGACCAGTCCACGCGATACCGCGGTGGCGAGCTCGGCTGGCAAACGATGGAACAAATGAAGTCCCGGCTCGACCCGGAGGTGGCGACGGCGGCGCTGCAATTGTCCGCGGCGGGGGTCTTGTCCGAGCCGGTGGTGGCGTCTGACGGGATCTACCTGTTGAAGTTGATGGGACGCCGCGGCCCGCAACTCCGGCCGTTCGACGAGGTCCGGGCGGAACTGGACCATGAATTGGCCTTGCGCGCACGGGGCGAACGCGAAGCGCGTTGGTCGCGATGGGTGCGGGACGGGTTGAGCGTGGCGGTGTTGCACGAGAGATTGGCCAAGGTGGAGGTGCCCACGACAGAAACGAACCGTCCCGGGCCACCGGCGCCCATGCGGTCGCCCTAGTGTCGTGTCTCACAAATCGCTGGTGTTTCGTTGCTCCAAGAATGCCCCGGGGCAAGGCGTGAGTACGGAGCATACCCGCAGCGGTCTGTGACGGACGAACCACGAAGCCCCGGGGCATTCTTGGAGCAACCCGAAGGGCCGCGGCTCGTTTCGCGTCCCACGTCGTGGCTCGCTCCTCACAGACCTCTGCGGGTCTGCTCGTCG
>CAIYFP010000516.1 GCA_903925515.1 uncultured Verrucomicrobiota bacterium | reverse complement strand
GGTGGTGCTGGCGAAGTTCACGGGCGCGTGGCTGTTCTTCGTGCTGACATGGCTGCCGGTGGCCGGGGTGTTGCTGGTGATGCGGCAGGTGACGGGCGAGGCGGCGTTGTTCGAGCCGAGGGTGGTGGCGGTGACGTTCGCGGGCATCGGGCTGGTGGGCTGCCTGTTCATGAGCCTCGGCTGCTTCGCGTCGTCCCTGACGCGCTCGGAGATCGTGGCGGCCATGGTGTCGTTCCTCCTCGGCATCGGGCTCTGGATGCTGGGGTACCGGCCCGAGTCGTCGGGATTGCTGCCGCCATGGGCGGCGCCCGCGCTGGAGCACATCTCCATGACGCGGCACATGGAGGACTTCTCGCGCGGGCTGGTGGTCGGGCGTCACCTCGTGTTCTACGTGTCGGCGACATGGCTGTTCCTGTTCCTCACGCAGCGGGTGGTGGAGAGCCGCCGATGGAAATGAGCGCGCACACGGGCCATGAGCCGAGCTTCGAGCCGGGGCGGCGCCTGCGGATGGGCTTCTCCGTGGTGGTGGGGGTGGCGTCGGCCCTCGTGATCTTCGTCCTGGCCAACCACCTTGCGTCCTCGCGCCTGCGTTGGCGCCGCGACTTCTCCGGGACCGGGCGGTTTGCGCTGTCGCCGCTGACGCGGCAGGTGCTGGCGGGCGTGACGAACGACATCCGGGTGACGGTGCTGTTCCCGAGGGACTCGGACCTGCGGGGTTACATCGAGGGGTTGCTCCGGGAGTATTCCGAGGTGCAACCGCGCATCCGGGCGCGATTCGTGGACAACGAGGTGGAGCCGGTGACGGCGAACCAGGTGCGGACGACGTACCGTCTGGGCAACGCCGACGCCAACCTCGTGGTGTTCGACTCGGGCACGCAGGTGGCGCGGGTGGCGGAGTCGGAGTTGTCCGCGTACGACGCCAACATCAACGAGATGCTGTCCGGGGGCCGGAAGGAGATCCGGCGCTCGGGATTCAAGGGCGAGCTGTTGTTCACGTCCGTGATCGCCGGCCTTGCGAACACGAACGTGCCGCTGGCGTGCTTCGTGACGGGGCACGACGAGGCCAGGGCGGAGTCGGAGGACAGGCTGGGGGGCTACTACCGTTTCTCGGCGTTGATGGCGGGCAAGGGCGCGCGGGTGTCCACGGTGCGGTTGGACGGCACGAACGACGTGCCGGCGGAATGCCAGTTGCTGGTGGTGCCGGGGCCGTCGCAACCATTCCTGCCGGTGGAGGTGGAGCGGGTCGTGAAGTTCCTGGATGGCGGCGGGCGAGTGTTGCTGGCGATGGACTCTTCCAAGCCCACCCTGCGGACGGGCCTTGAGGACATGTTGCAGGCATGGGGGATCGCGGCGCCGCCCCTGTACGCGGCCGACACCAACAACACGCTCGGAGGGTTCTCCGTGCTCTCCACCAACTTGGGGTCGCACCCCATCACGTTGCCGCTGACCCGCAGCGAGGCGCGCCTGTTCTTCCTTGCGCCGCGGGTGGTGGGGACCTTGCCCGCCGACATGCGGCCCGCCGACGCCCCAAAGGCCGTCGTGCTGGCCATGACCGGGCCGGGCGGGATGACCAAGTCGGACTTCAGGAACGGCACGGTGGCATTCCGGCGAGGCCTTGACCGCGTGGGCGAGGTGCCCATGGCGGCGGCGGCGGAGCGCGGCGGGGTCGCCGGGGTCGCGGCCGGGCGGGGGACGGCGCGGCTGGTGGTGCTGGGCGACATGCACGTGTTTGCGAACGACGCGTTCACGAACCCCGGCAACGTGGACTTCGCGGAGCTGACGTTGGCATGGCTGCTGGACCGGACGGAGATGCTGGCGATCGGGCCGAAGCCAATCCGGGAGTACCGCCTGTACCTGACGTCGAAGCAGCTCCATGCGTTGCGCTGGACCTTGATCGGGCTGTTGCCGTGCTCGGTCCTCGGGTTGGGCTTCGTGATTTGGTTCCGGCGTCGCAACTAGGGGACGAGATGAATCCACGGGTCAACTGGGGCTTGTTCGTGCTGGCGGTCGCCATGGGGGCGTTCGTGTACCTCGCCGACCGCAAGCCGTCGGCGTCCGTGCGGGGCGGCGGCGGGGCGACGGCGACGTTCGAGCCGGTGGACGCCTCGTTGGTGGGGGCGGTGGAGGTGCTGCGGTCCAACACGGTGGTGCGCGTGGAGCTGACGAACGGCGCATGGCGGATGGCGTTGCCGGTCGCGTACCCGGGGCAGGCGGCGAGCGTCCAACGCTTCCTTTCCGAGGCCGCCGCCCTGGTG
>CAIYFP010000515.1 GCA_903925515.1 uncultured Verrucomicrobiota bacterium | reverse complement strand
GGCGTCGGGCGCGAGCGCGTTGATGACGGCGGGCGGGGTGGAGGTTGGGGTGACGGGGGCCCAGTTGGCGTTGCTGCTGCCTGGGACGGGCGGGGTGATGTTGCAGGCGTTGGGGACGCCGGCGGTGACGTTGCCGGGGGCGTTTGCGTCGGTGGGGGCGACGCGGGTGACGGTGTCGTACAACAGCACGGCGATGGCTGTGGATCGGGTGCTGAGCGTCGGAGCGGTGAGCGCGCCGCTGAAGGTGGGTGGGAACACGGCGGCGGTGGAGGTGCAGGGATTCCGTGCGGAGATTGCAGGGGCGCTCAGCGTGACTGGTGACCTTGGTTTGCGGACGGACGGGGCGGATGTGATCGGAGTCGTTTCGAGTGCGGAGGTAGGGTTGCGGGTGGGGTCGTTCGCGGCTGGGATTCGTGATGGTCGGATGGCCCTGTTGCTGGCGGAAGGCGGGGGTGTTGGATTGAGCGCGACGGGCACGCCGTACGTCCAGCTGGGCGTCGGATTCCCGGCGGGTCTGTCGTTCGGGCTGACGGACGTGACGGTCGGCTACAACACGACTGGAATGGTGCAAGACCGCATCCTGATGGTTGGCGGGCTTTCGGCATCGTTGGACGTGGCTCGTGGGAGCCTATCCGAGCCTTTCCTTTCGGTAGGAGCTTCCGGGAGCCTTGCAATTAATGGCTTCCTTGAGATCTCGGGCAGCTTCGAGTTCTCGCGGTCGTCGTCGGGGCAGACCGGCCTCGACAAGTTGATGGTTGGGGTGGCAGACGTCCGGGGGACAGCGGGAGAAGGGCAGTTCACCCTGAACAACGGTGAACTTGGGTTGGTGATTTTCACGCGAGCCATCGACGGGGCGAACCTTGGGTACGCCATGGAAGGGTCCGTGCTTGGAAAGTTGGCAAGCAGCCCGTTAGCAGCGGAGGCGACTGTTCGGGTGAGGCGGAACTCGACGACGTTTGCCGTGGACGAGCAGGTGCCGGTGCGGGGCACGCAAGTCCCGGTAGTCTTTGCCGCGTCGGAGGTCTGGCGGCAAGGACCTGGCGACTACCAATCCACATCGCTAGAGGAGGCGGTCATCCGGATTGGCGAGATCACGATCGAAGGAAGCTACAAGTCCGAGCCGGTGGGTAGCCGCGGGGAAAGCGTCACGACGATCACCGATGCATCGCTGCTTTTTGGCACGCCTGAGCTGCTGCGGATCACGGCGGCCAGCGTCACTTATCGAGACTTCAAGGGCACCGTGACGCTTGGAGGGAGGACGTATGCCAATGGCGCGCAGCAGGTGATCATCCGGGGCGGGATGGTGAGGTTTGGTGATGTTTCCTCGGGCCTAAGTTTGTTTGGCAACTTCAACATCGTTCGCGGTGCCGGGGGTGCCCCTGACACGATGACGACGATCGTGTTCTCCTCGGCGGGGTTCAGCCTGGACTACGAGGGCCGGTCGCTGGTCGAGGTGGCGGGTGCGGGCGAGTTTGAGTACGGGGGCGCGGCCGGGTTGCGGTTGAAGGCGTTCACGGTCACCAACCTTAGTTTCCTAAAGAGCGAGCAGACGAAGGCCCCCACGTATCTTTCGCAAGAAGTGCCCGCGTTGATTCCGACACCGGCGGCGCCGGGCGCAAGCGCGCTCGACGCGGATGGTTACGAGACACTGGAGCCCGAGGGGATGACGCCCGAACGGAGCATGGAATTGAGCTTTGGGCCGTTGCGCCTGATTCAGCCCCAGTTCGAGTTCACGGAGTTTGCACTGTCGTTCACGAGCACCATGAAGGTCCGGGTCAGCGTTGGCATCCGGGTCGGATTCATGCAGGCGGAGGTGGACCTTGGCGGGGGCTTCAGCGCGGTGGTCCAAGATGGGGCGGACGAGGACATCTATGGAATCTCCGGGACGTTTGGATTGTACGCGGAGGTTGCCCCGCTGGGGTTGTTGCGGGGCGACTTCATGGGGGTTCTTGGATCAGTGGACGCCGGGTCGAACGGGTTCAAGCTGGAGTTGGACTCCTTGCGGATGGACATCGGCAACATCGTGACGTTCGAGGCGAGTGGGATTGCATTTGATGCGATGGCGCTGGGCAACCGGGACCAATCCTTGCTGAGGATTGGCAGCGCGGCAGTGACGCTGGATGTGGCCGGCCTGAGGATTGGAGGCTCGGCACGAAACTTTGGAATCCAAGGCGATGGGAGCCTGGGGGTGGAGAAGAACTTTGCCGTGGTGATGTCGATGAAGGGCGGAGGAGCGGATGGCCTTGGGTTGCCCAAGTGGATGCCGGTGAGCATCGACACGTTGGTGCTGGAGTGGAGGGACCTCGGGTCGGATCCGTTCGACATGGTGATTACGACATCGGTGGGGGTGAAAGGGATCGAGGGGCTGCCCGGCGCGAAGTTCAGCGGGGCGATCAACGGTTTGAAGATCGACGTCAATCTGCTGCGCGAGGGCAAGTTCCCGATCATTGGCATCCAGTCGATGGGGGTGAGCATTGAGGCGGAGATGTTTGGAGGCCGGTTGGTCGGGGGCCTCATTGGGGGCGTGGTGAGCATTGGCGCGGATGGCCGGATGATCGAGCGCGATGCGCCGGCGGACACGGTGGTGGCGGACCGGGTTCTGTTCGTTGGGCTGCAGGGAGGCTTCAGCATTTCCGGCATCGAGATGTACTTGAGGCTGGGGCTAAGCGACCGGGGGCCACTTGGGGTTATCCTGATGGGAACCAGCCCAACCGGGCTGATCGTGGACCCGGTGTTCACCGGGTTGACGCTCGACGACTTCGGTGCCGGGGTGGAGTTCTTCAAGGGGCTTCCGAGCTTCGAGAAGGCAGAGGACCTCAGGAGCGTGCCGAGAATCAACACGCCGCCCGAGGCGTCTACATGGCTTGCGGCGGTCCAGCGACAGGTTGTGGAACAATACGTCAGGACGAAGGAGCTTCCGCCGAGCCTCGGACTGCTCGCGGCGTTCAGGTCGCCGATGACGATCTATGGGACGGCCACGATCTACAGCCAGTACCTGTCGAAGGACGTGTTCAATGGGAACGTGGAGGTTCAGTTGTCCACGGATGGGAAGATTCTGATGTCGGGAACATTGCGGATCATGAGTGTCCCCGTCGCGGCGCGTTTCTATGGCGATCTCCAGCGAATCATGAACGGAGACGCCAAGTTCCTCTTCCTGATGACCGCGCCCGACAGCCTTGAGCTGCTCGAGGCAGGCGGCGAGTTCGGTCTTAACTTCGTGAATGCCAGTGGAGGGGGAGTTGTTTTCACGCCTCCCCCGGGTGGCCCAAGGATTGGTGGCATGACTGCGGAGCTGCCTCCCGCCGTGCTTGTCGAGCTGGCAACTCCAGCGACCGGAACCCGGGTGGACTTCGGCCGGTGGCGGGAGGCGGGCACGGTGGAGTTGACTGTCCGCAGCACGGACGGGAGCGCGTTGAGGTCGTCGAGCCTCAGTGACGGCCAGTCATCCCTTCAAGTGACGACGCCCCGAGGGACAATCGTCACGCTGGCCAATCCAATTGCGGTCCATGCTGGAACCTTGGTGTTCCAGCTTCCATCAGGCTTTGTGTATGAGCCCGGCGACTATGATGTCGAGGTGCTGGCCGGAGTTTATGAGAATGAAAACGGGCTTAGGAATCCGGGCAGGTCGTTCACGGTGGAGGTACATGGGCCCACTGCGACATTGTTCACGCCGGTTTGGGATGCGGCCGAGCTTTCCCTGGCGAGGACGATCGATGTCCAGTTCATGCCGACCCATGGAGCAACGCTTGACGTCGCCAGCATCATGGATGAAGCGGCCGAGGTTGGATTGTTGGTTGACGGGTCGCTTCGGCTGTTGGGCGGGAAGCCCGAGCCAATGGGCCATGGGGTGTTCCGGTATCGGTTGGGGGCTGATATCACCGTGCGTGCTGGGAGCTTGCAGTTGGCCATCGTGGGCGGGTCGCTTGCTGACTCGTCAGGGACGGCGCTGCGGGCACAGACGCTGAGCATGACGGTGCAGGGCGTGACGATGGAGATCGTCGGCGTTGGCAACAGTGCCTTGCCGGTGGACCGTCTGAACCGCGACCAGTTCATCGACGTCCGATTCAGGCCCACCACGGGAGCGATGTTGGACGAGTCGTCCGTGATGGATTCGGCGCGTGAGTTCACCCTTGGGGGCGGTGCAGCAGCCGGGGTCTCCGTGAGTGACACGAGCGTCCAGTCGCTTGGGAACGGGGTGTTTCGTTACCGCTTCACCGGGGCATTTGTCGAGGGTGATTTGACGGTGTCGGCAGAGGCGGGTTCCGCGGCGGACTCGGCGGGGCATTTGCTGGTCGGCGGCGGGCTGTCGGCGACGGTGACGGCGTTGCGGGCGACGCTGGTGCGCCCTACGCCGTGGGTCATTGTGAATCGACCGACGATGAACGCTTTGGGGTCCATCCTTGTGGAGATGCGCGACACGTTTGGGGCCGGGCTGGACGAGGCCTCGATCCTTGATGCGGAGGCGGAGTTCACCTTGTCTGGGGCGGCGGCTTCGGGCGTGACCCTGCTGGGTTCAGGCGAGCGGGTCGTGAGGGAAGGGCGGACCTTCTATCGATACGCGTTCCTTGGGGATTTCGGGGACGGGGTGGTGACGATGGACGCGGTCGAGGGATCGTACCGGGACCAGGCGGGCAACACGAACAAGGGTGGATCCGAGCAGTTCGGGGTGATGGCCCGCGCGAGTTCCTATCGCATGAGCATCGGTGGATTCGTCCAGCTCAAGCTCCTCGGAGACTTCGTGGTGGCCGGGGCGCGAGGGGTTGTGACGCTGGACACGGAGGTGGTGACCTCGTTGGAGCAGCCGGACTTGGCCGTGGGCGTCCGGCTTTCGTTGAGCGTGGTGGGGGTGGT
>CAIYFP010000514.1 GCA_903925515.1 uncultured Verrucomicrobiota bacterium | reverse complement strand
CCCTTGATGCTGATCCTGCACGCCGAGGCCTCGGCGAGCTTTGAGCCATGGGTCCGCGACGGCCGGGCGGAGGGATTGGTGCAGCAGGAGGATTGGAATTGGCCCAACCAGTTCCGCGCGGCACGCATGGTCCCGGCCGTGGAATACCTGGAGGCCAACCGCGCCCGATGGCTCCTCGCCCGCGAGATGGAACGGATCCTCTCCCGCTTCGACGCCGTCGTCGCGCCCCCGTGGGCGGGCGACGCACTCATGTTCTCGAATTTCTCAGGCCACCCGTGCGTGGTCCTACCAGGCGGAGCCAAGGACGGCGGCAAGCCGAACACCTTCTGCCTGCTGGGGCGCTGGTTCGGCGAGGAACGCCTCCTCAAGGTCGCCCGCGCCTACCAGAGGGCCACCCCATGGCATCGAGCGAGGCCGCCGGGGTTTTGATCCACCCATCCAACGTTTTCCCTCGCTCGACGGAAGGGAGTGGGGAACCCCGCGCCCGAGCCAGGCTTCTCACTCCCGTCCCAGCACGTGCTTCATGTAGTCCGACACCATGTTGAGGATCGCATCCCGGTCATGCTTGGGCGGCGTGCATCTTCGGGCCCATGGACGGCCCGGGTGCAACTCATCCCACAAGGGGCGTTTCCCGGCATATCGCTTCGATCCGGGGTCATTGTTGCCAAAACCCTCGACCACGTGATTCCACAAGGGCTGGAACCTTTGGATCACCAAGGTCTCCCCCAAGGAGATCCAAACGTCATCGACCACCAAGCTGCGGAACGTGAAGTCTCGCATGGACAGGGATTCCACGAGATCGATGGAGGCCTTGTGTTTTCGAAGCCGCTCGCAAAGCGCGTTGGATTCGATGGAGGCATCCATTTCGCCTCCCTTCCTGCCGCCCCGAGGAACGGCCTTCCCCACGTAGATTGGCCATGTGGGATCAGGCTGATTCAGCGCGGCCAGCGCCCTGTAGGCAGGAAACCTGCCGTGATAGTAAATGGCGTAGATGCCAGCCCCCTGGAACTCAGCCACGTCGGACAAGGCTCGCGGCTTGCTCCCGAGAAGGGCCTCGACAATCGCACGGCCTAGGTTGGCCTTGTCCAAGGGGTTAAACGGAGGCTTTTCTTCCATGAGGGGCCTTCAGTTGCCGGTAGATGGATGCCGCAACCGTTTTGGCCAGCAACACTGGGACGGCATTTCCCAACTGCCGCATGCTTTCCGTCCACGAGCCGGGGAACACATAATCATCCGGGAAGGTCTGGATGCGAGCGGACTCACGGATGGAGAAATAGCGGACCGAGCCATCGACATCGGCGAGCATGTTCTCGCCGCCGGGGACCCCATGATCCCCGGCCTTGAGGGCCTTGGCTGGATCATCCCAGGGGCTTCCCGTATGACCGGGATAAGCCTTGGCCCCCGGCTGCGCCTTGTGATTGGCGATGCCATTTCCCTCCCCCGGCGGAGGCAAACCATGCAACGCGTCGCGAACCGTTCGCCATCTCAATCCCGAGGGCAGCAGCGTCTCGTTGCGCAACTCATTGACCCGGGCCGTCAAGGACGATGGCAAATCCGCCGGCCGGTCGAGTCCGTGCTCCCGCCAGTACCGTCCGTTGACATGCTTGGCCCGGATCAGCTCCTCCGAGGAGTGGGTTGCCGCAGGAAAAAACCACTTGGCGTCCAAGTCTGACCGGAATCCCACAAAGAAAACCCGGTGCCGCCGCTGGGGAACGCCGAAGTCCGCTGCATCCGCAAGGTGAAGGCTGACTTGGTAGGTGAGGCCGCCATGCCTTCCGGCCGAGGTGTGATGCCGTTGCAATCGTTGGAGGTTCATGTCCCACGCCACATTGCTGGACACCGGGAACTCGGGGTAGGTCAGCTGGAGCCGGACAAACTCGACGTAGCTGCTGAACGCCTCGCGCAGCAAACCCCTCACGTTCTCAAACAAGAATGCTCGCGGCTTCAATTCCCGGACGGCCCGAACCGCCTGCGGGAACATGTCGCGGGTGTCGTCATAGCCTCGCGACTTCCCTCCAATCGAGAAGGGCTGGCACGGAGGCCCTCCCGCCACCATGTCCACCTCGCCAAACCGCTTGAAATCCAACTCACGGACGTCCGTCTCAATGACATCCCACGACGGTCGGTTCCGTCGCAGCGTCGCGCAGGCGTCCTTGTTCCTCTCCACCAAGGCCACCGGATCGAAGCCAGCACCTTCCAAGCCCAAAGCCATGCCACCCGCACCCGAGAAAAGTTCGACCGAACGCATGTTGTGCATCCCTGTTTTTGACCCGTCATGCCGAGGCTGGAATGACCCGGCTGGAGGATTCGTGCTGTGTTGGACCTACCTTTGCAAGGCCTTCGTCGCTTCTTTGTTCGAGGCATCCATCATGGCTCCCCTTGCCCAACCATCGCCTTGCCCCCTCCTCGCCGAAGCCACCTCATGCGAACCACCGGCCGTGGCACCGGGCACATCAACCCTTGCCCGGCCATGCGCCCGCGGCGCCCTTGCCGGGGGCCCGCTCGATGGGTTCATGCGTGGGGTCGCTCAAGGATTCCAGCACCGCCTTCGCCCGCATGCCATCCGCCCCATGCAGCGCCGACAGCGCCTCATGGATGGCCGCAAGCCGGAAGTCGGCCTCGCCCGGGGCGCGGTCCACGCGATCGAGGAACGCCGCGAGGTCGATGACCTTGCTCCGTGCCTCCATGAAATACAGGTCCAGGACTTGTTGTCGTGTCATCGTGCTCCTCCGACGGGATGAAATGGGTGGATGAAAGGCGACGGGCTGGAAGCGTGGCCGGCTAGCGCACCGAGAACCTGGGGCATTGCGACAGGAACTTCACCGGGTTGCCGTAGATCACGCGGTCGATGGCCTCGGCCGACCAACCACGCTTGCGCATCTCGATGGCCGTCCGCGGGATCGCCAGGGGCACGCTCTCGCCCCAGTCGCACGCCGAGTTCATCCAGAGGCGATCCGAGCCGAACACGTCGAGGATGTCCACGGCCCGCGCCGGCGTGCACTTGCTGATGGGGTACAGCGTCATCCCACCCCAATGGCCACGGTCGAGCACCAACCGGGCGGTGTGCTCCTCCACGTGGTCAATGAGGACGCGCTCGGGCCGGATCCGGGAGTCCGACCGGATGACGTCGAGGATGAGGCGCGTGCCCTTGAGCTTGTCCTCCAGGTGGGGCGTGTGCACCAGGATGAGCTGGTTCTCGCGGGCGGCGAGGTCCACGTGCATCTCCAGGACGCGGATCTCGTTGCGCGAGTTCTTGTTGAGCCCGATCTCGCCGATCCCCAGCACGTTGGCACGCCCCAGGAACTCCGGGATCAACGCCAGCACGTCCCGCGCAAGGCCCACGTCCTCGGATTCCTTCGGGTTGATGCAAAGCCAGCAATAGTGCGGGAGGCCGTACTTCGCCGCCCTCGCCGGCTCGTACTCCGTCAACTGGCGGAAGTAGTCCCGGAACCCATCCGAGGACGAACGGTCAAACCCGGCCCAGAAGGCAGGCTCGCACACCGCCGCGCAACCCGCCGTGACCATGTCGAGGTAGTCGTCCGTGGTGCGGCTGACCATGTGTCCGTGAGGCTCGATGTAGCGCATGCGTTGCGGGCCGAGACTGCCCCCGAAGCGGTCCCAAGTCGAGCGGGCCGATGCACCCGGCCTTTGACGGGAAGCCCGGCGACGCGGTACGGATGACGCATGGACAAGAGCCATGGATGGGCGCGCGTGACGCTGGCCGTGACGGGACTCGCCGTGGCGGCGGGGTTGTCAGCGTTGCCTTGGCTGTGCCTGAAGGCCGGACTGCTGGTGCATGTGGGCAAGCCCGCCTTCGGGTTGCTGGTCGCGGCCGATGCGATCGTCGTGGCCGCCATCCTTTGGCGCGCCATCACGGGACGCGCGTAGCCCGGCCCCGCCCCGGACCGGGACGGGAGGCCGTCGCACGAAAGTAGGGGTTGCCGTCGGGACGCGAGGCTCGATAGCGTCTGCCTGTTCCCCGCGGCAAACCGCAGAACCAGCCATGAATCGACGTCTTCAGGAAGGCGTCGGACGAGGCTGAACGACACGATATAGCTGACACGTATGAATGCATCCTCCCCTGCCACGCCGATCACCCGGCGCGGTTTCCTCTCATCGACGGGCGCGACGCTGGGCGCCGTGGCGGCCAGCGGGTTGGTGGCGGACCGCCTGGCCTTCGCCCAGGCGAGCGACACCTTGAAGATCGCGCTCGTGGGCTGCGGCGGCCGCGGCTCCGGCGCGGCCAACCAGGCCTTGAGCGTCCCCGGCACGAAGCTCATCGCCATGGCGGACGCCTTCAAGGACCGCCTCGATGGCGCGCTGAACAACCTCAAGCAGGCCAAGGGGCCCCAGGTGGACGTCCCGCCCGATCGCCAGTTCGTGGGCCTCGACGGCTTCAAGCAGGCCATCGCCCTCGCCGACGTCGTCATCCTCGCCACGCCCCCCGGCTTCCGGCCCTTCCACTTCGAGGAGGCCGTGCGCCAAGGGAAGCATGTCTTCATGGAGAAGCCCGTCGCCACCGACGGCCCCGGCGTCCGCCGAGTCCTCGCCGCCGCCGAGGAGGCCAAGAAGAAGAACCTCAAGGTCGGCGTCGGCCTCCAGCGCCACCATCAGCCCGGCTACCTGGAAACCCTGAAGCGCCTCCACGACGGCGCCATCGGCGACATCACCTCCCTGCGCGTTTACTGGAATGACGGCGGCGTCTGGGTGAACCCCCGCAAGCCCGGCCAGAGCGAGATGGAGTTCCAGCTTCGCAATTGGTACTACTTCAACTGGCTCTGCGGCGACCACATCGTCGAGCAACACATCCACAACCTCGACGTCGGCTGCTGGATCAAGAACGCCTATCCCGTCCGCGCGTTCGGCATGGGCGGCCGCCAGGTTCGCACCGCCAAGGAATACGGCGAGATCTTCGATCACCACGCCGTCGAGTACGAGTTCGCCGACGGCTCCCGCATGTACAGCCAATGCCGTCACATCCGCGGTTGCTGGAGCTCCGTCTCCGAGCACTGCGTCGGCACCAAGGGCGATGCCGACGTCTCCGGCCATGTCATTCGCGTCAAGGGCTCCGACGCGTGGCGCTTCCGGGGCCAGCGCGGCGTCGATCCCTACCAGCAGGAGCACGACGACTTGTTCGCCGCCATCCGCTCCAACACCCCGTACAACGAGGCGTTCAACGGCGCGAAGTCCTCCCTCGTCGCCATCATGGGCCGCATGTCCACCTACAGCGGCGTGCCCATCGATTGGGATGCGGCGCTGAACTCCAGCATCTCGCTGGCGCCCGATTCCATCGCCTGGGATGCCAAGCCCAAGAGCCAACCCGACGCCGAGGGCTTCTACGCCATCGCCGTCCCCGGCAAGACGAAGACGGTTTGATCCAGCGCATCGGCGACAGCCGAGTGCCCGGCGACGCCCGGCGTGCCCCCGCACGCCGGGCGTTCTTTTTGAACCTAAAAACGGCAGTGGGCGTGGGGATCAGTCACGCCCTCAGGTGGAGCCAAAGGCTTGGCCCATGCTGTAGGCCGCGTGCCCTCACGCGGCGGCAAGAATGCCGCACTCCGAGCATCTCTGAGATAGAGTGGCAGTGGCATCCTGCCGCCGGTCCATGCCGGGCAAGCGGCTGGAAGCCGCTTCCACTTTCACTTGGCCTTCCTGGAAGGTGGCAGCGGCATCCTGCCGCTGGACGTGATCCAT
>CAIYFP010000513.1 GCA_903925515.1 uncultured Verrucomicrobiota bacterium | reverse complement strand
TAGCCTGAACGATGCCGTTGGGAGGAAAGTGATTGCGAAGCAG
Source organism: uncultured Verrucomicrobiota bacterium (assembly GCA_903925515.1). Lineage (GTDB taxonomy): Bacteria > Verrucomicrobiota > Verrucomicrobiia > Limisphaerales > UBA9464 > UBA6176. The sequence goes on along the minus strand of CAIYFP010000513.1, from coordinate 1,547 downwards.
ATGCTTGCGCAAGACGAGGAGTGAGCGAGGCGCGGGCCAGCTCGCGGCCCGTAACGAGCGAAGGACGAAGGATTTGCGCAAGCAGATCGAGCAAGCACGACCGGCCCAACTGAATCGTTACGGCTAAGGCCTGCCTTGGCCCTGATCTCAGCGGGCGACTTTCCCCCCTTCGATTCACACAGCAGGCGATGCCGTCGGCGCTTCTCGCGCAACGATTCGGGGTGCATGGGGCAAGGTTTCACACGGGGGCGCGGAGTTTTCACCCATATCTCCGCGTCTCCGCGCCTCAGCGGGAGGTGCTGCCAAAGGAAGTGAAAAACGTCCTTCGAGACCATCGCATGGCATCACCCGCCGTGTGAATCGCCTGGAGGATAATCTCCCGCCGAGACGCGGAGACGCGGAGACATGAATCATCGGTGCTGAAGCGCTCCTGGGTGAACGCTGTCGGCGCACCCAACCAACAAGGCTGGCCGTCAACCATCGCCTCGTGGTTCCCCGCAACGGAACCCGGGTGGCCGCCGGATGGCCTCGGGCGACTGGGTGTTCTGTCATGGAGCCCAGGAGTTTCTTCCGGACAGCCCCGAGCTTTCCCCGGACGTCCGAAAATCTTTGCCGGACGCCCGGGAGTTGAGATCGGACGCGTCGGAGTTTTGTCCGAGTACGCCCAAGACGAGTCTGGCGACCGGGAGTTTCATTGGGGTGCCCAGGAGTCTTGTTCGAGGACACCCAAGATCAGCCCAAGTGCACGGGACCTTTGTCCGAACGTCCCCGAGTTCAACTCGTGCGCCCCCGAGATTGATCCTAGAAACGGCAGTTGGCCGGTCCTCAAAACGACGGATCGCATCGCCATCCGGGCCTTTGTCGGACCTCCAGCCAACGTCCATTCGCTCACCCGTTGAGTGAGCTGCATTTCAACTGCTCCGCAGTTAAATTAATGCCGTGTAAAAGGTTGTAGATGAGCGGTTTGCGGGCTGATTGTAGGGTCCATAAAAAAGGGCTCAACTGCCGCTTTTAGGTTGATTCGGGGCGGCCGGCGCGAGATCGACCCGGACGGCAGGACTTGGTCGAAGGCGCTCCCCACGCTCCGGACGGTGCGGTTTCTTTCGCTTCTTGCGTCTCCCCAATTGGGACGACCTCAAGGATCGGTCTGGCACGAGGCCCCTAACGAGCGAAGGACAACGGATTTGGGGAAGCAGATCGAGCCAGCACGACAGATCCAACGGAGTCGATACGGCTTGGCACCAAAAATAGAATCAGCCCACCGACCACCTAAGCGGGATACCCCGCGACGCCATGGAGACGACTTTCAGTGGCAGCAGGCCTTCCTTATTGTCCCTCACTTCCCCCAGCGCGGCCAACCCAATGTTCGCCCTCGAAGAGCGCGAGCTGCGGAATCCATTCGTCGGCGAGGATGGACTGGGGTTTTCGTGCATTGCTTGAATCCTCCCGCCATGGCTCTCACCGGAGGCCTCGCGGCCGCCGAGCCTGATTTTGCGCCCTCAGCCAGCCTCACTTTGGTCCAACCCCAACACCTCAAACCTCAAAGG
>CAIYFP010000512.1 GCA_903925515.1 uncultured Verrucomicrobiota bacterium | reverse complement strand
TCTGCAGGTCTGCTCGTCACTCGCGCCTCGTTGGACACGAAAATCCCTCGCGGCGAAACACCAGCTATTTGTGAGACACGACACTAGGGATGCCCATGCCGAGGTGGATGCCCATCCGCCAAGATGGCGTGTGGGCGCGAAGCCTTGCGCAATTCGCCCGCTTGCGGATCGCGAGCTTCCCACCTCCTTGCGCGAGGATTTGGGTGAGGTTGCCGAGCCATGGAAGGACGTTTTCGGCCGGGTCCAGCGCTGCCGGAGGGGAGCCGCGCAAGCCGCCTTGGGACGATGGCGGCATGGGGTGAACCGCAGGGCGGGAGCATGGAGCGGCGGCCGGGGACGGCCGCGCTCCCAGGGTGGAGCTCACATGGCGTCTTCGGGACCACCCGCAACTTCGGGATGCACCGACCACGAGGCAAAGGGGCCCTGCGGGATCCACCCGAGAGCTCACCCGGCGGAGACGTGGGACAGCCGGCTCGGCTTGGGTTGGCCAGCGGCGGGATGCCGCTGCACGCCGGTCCCATGCGCACCGAGGCGCGGCATCCTGGCCGCCGCGTGAGGGCACGCGGCCCCTGCACGACACCCGAGGGAGCACCGAGCGCCGGCGGCGTCATGGGGCTACTCGAAGACATTGCCGGCGGGCCGGGCCATGCGTCCCCATTTTTCCCATCCGGGGATGGGGTGTTCCCTCATGATTTCCTCGACCATGTAGAAGTCGGCGCGGGCCTTGGTCTTTTCGCGGACCTTGCTGACCTGGGCCGGGGTGATGAAGGGGAGGTTGTTGCCGAAGGAATGGCGGACGTAGCTGAGGACGGCGGCGACCTCGTCGTCGGAGAGCATGCCGCCGAAGCCGATCATGGGGGGCCCGCCGTTGGAGGGGTCGAGTCGTTGGCCGTTGAGTTCGAGAGGGCCCCAGAGGCCCTTGAGGACGACCTTGATGAGGCGGTCGTCCTGGGCGAGCCACGGGTTGCCGGGGACGTTGAGGGGCGGGTAGATGCCGGGGGTGCCCGAGCCGGAGGACTGGTGGCAGGTCGCGCAATGGGCGTCGCGATGGAAGACCTCCTTGCCGAGGGCATAGACCTTGGCCTCGGCGTCGGAGAGGGAGCGAGTGGGGCCATGCGAGCGTTGATCCTCCGGGACGGGGGCGGAGCCGAGCTTGGCCTTGCCGGAGAGGATGTCGGCGGCCATGGGATTGGAGGCGAGCAAGGCGGGCTCGGCGGCGACGAGCGCGGCGACGTCGTCCTTGAGGGTGGTTTCGAGGATGAGCTTGGTGACCGGGCTCATCCATTTGTCGAAGGGATGCCGGAGGGCGTCGAGGAGGACGCGGGCGCCGTCGGCGTTGTCGAGCCATGAGGCGGCGACGATGGCTTCGAGGCGGACGCGTCCGTGCGGGTCGTTGGCGGCTTGGCGGAGGAGGGCGACGCCGTTGGGCAGCTTGGGATGGGCATAGCGCAGGACATGGGCGGCGGCGGCGCGGGCATGGTGGGAGCGGGCGTTGAGGCAGGCCATCACGAGCCCGGCGTCGGGCCGGTTCTGGGCCCATGTGGCCCACATGGCCTCGCAGAGGTGGTGTTCGTAGCGGGGATCGGACTTGTCGAGCTTGGCGGCCCATGCCTTCACGGCGGGCAGGACTTTGGCCGGGGGATGGGCGCGCAGTTCGCGACGGGTGCGGTAGCGGGTGCGGTATTCGGGGGACTTCAGGTTGTCCAGCAACTCGGGTAGCGAGGCTCCGGCGACCTTGCTGGGCTTGACGAGGGGGCGCGAGGGGTAGGTGACGCGATAGATGCGGCCATGCTCGCGGTCGCGACGGGGGTCGCGGGCATTGTGTTGCATGTGGCCGATGAGGGCGTTGTGCCAGTCGAGGAAGTAGAGGGATCCGTCCGGGGCGAACTCCAGGTCCACAGGGCGGAAGTTGGGGTCGGAGGAGCTGATGAGGTCGCCGGCGAGGCTGCCGGTGAAGCCGGAGCCGTCCTCGCGCACGGAACTGAAGTTGATGCCGAGGAAGCCGATGCTGTTGCAGGTCATGAAGTGGCCTTGGACGGCGTCTGGGAAGTGCCGCGACGAGACGAACTCGGAGCCGGAGGTGGGCCTTGAGCGCTTGGGCACGAAGTCGCCGGCGCGCGGGATTTCGACGCCGTAGGGCATCTTGGCGGAGATGGGGAGGGCCCAGTAGTTCTCGCCGCTGGAGGCGTCGGAGAGGACTCCCTGCTCCCAGTCGTCGAAGGCCATGCCCCATGGGTTGTTGACGTCGGACTGGATGTGGCGTTCGAGGCGGAAGCTCTTGGGATCGAAGCGCCATGCGCCGCCATCGTTGCAGCGTTGCGGGCCGTAGGGGGTTTCGACCTGGCTGTGGAGGAAGCGTCCTTCGAGAAGGTAGAAGGCGCCGGAGGCGTCGGCGCTGTACGCGGAGATTGCGTGATGGGTGTCGTGGGTGTCGAAGCCGTGCATGAGGATCTCGATGCGGTCGGCGCGGTCGTCGTGGTTGTCGTCCACGAGGAGGCACAAGTTGGGTTCCTGGGAGACATACACTCCCTCGGGCGCGAGCTCGAAGCCGATGGGGAGATGGAGGTTTTCGGCGAAGACGGTCTGCTTGTCGGCGCGTCCGTCGCCGTTGGTGTCCTCGAGGATGAGGAGCTTGTCGTTGGGGCGTGACTCGCCGGGCTTGTAGTGGGGGTAGGCCGGGGTGACGGCGACCCAGAGGCGTCCGCGGTTGTCGAAGGACATCTGGACGGGCTTCTTGAGGTCCGGGAATTCCTTCTCGGAGGCGAACAGCTCGACCTTGTAGCCGGGCATGACGGTCATCTTGCTGATGGCGGCGGTGCCGTCGAGGTAGTCGGTGTCGCGCTTGAAGTTGGAGGGGACGGAGGGGAGCGGGTGGGTGGTGGAGTCATCGATGTGGATGGACTTGGCCTTGCTGGACGCGACGTCATGGACGAGCCGGTCGCGCAGGGCGGTCATCTCGCGGGTCTTGCGGACCTCGTCGGGGTAGTTCTGGGGGCCGAAGGGGTTGTAGCGTTGCCCGTGGGTGTGGACGCCGTTCACGAGGTTGTAGTCGTTGTTCCAGAAGTAGTCCTTCTCGCGGACGGCGGCATTGACGAGATCCGCGCTGGCCTTGGACTGACGGCGTTGCTTGCCGAAGGCGGCGTCGGCGAGAAGGACGGCGAGCTCGGCGTAGCCGGGGTCGGTGGGGGCGAAGCCATTGATCGTGAGGGGGCGCCCCTTGCTGGCCCGGCGGCGGGTGGCTTCAAAGAAGTCCACGAAGCTCAGGCCGTTGCGCGAGGCGACGCGGCGCATGGCCTCGGAGTAGAGCGCAAGACGCGCGTTCTCGCGGGAGCCGTCGGGGAGGTCACGTTGGGCGGAAAGGTTCTCGAAGGCGATGGGTGAAACCAAGACGACGCGCGGGGCGGCAGTTCCGTTGTAGGCCTTGGAGAGGGTGTGGCGAACCCATGCCTCGAGTTCGGCCTCGAAGTTGGCCACGCGGTTGGTGCCATCGAAGGACTCGTTGTACCCGAAGAAGGCGAGGATGGTGTCGGCCTTGAGGTGGGTGAGCCATTGGTCGGGGTTGGGGAAGAATCCCTTGCCGTAGTGGGAGTTGAGTTCCGGGTGGAACTTCTCGGCGCCGGGGAAGGCCCATTGGGAGACGCGGGCGGGATGGGGACGGAAACCCGGGGTATCGCCGGGCCGTCCCATGTTGCGGACGACGAGTTGGTGGTTGGGGTAGCGGAGGTGCAGCTCGGTTTCGAAGCGGCCGAAGTACACGTCGCGTTCGGCGAGCCCGTTGCCGAGGAGGACGATGCGTTCGCCGGGGGAGGGGTGTGCGACGCCCTGGGGGCGTGCGGACGCTGCGGGCGCGGGGAGTGCGTCGGGGGCGTGCGGATGATTGTTGGCGGCGGACTGCGCGGCGAGGGGTGATGCTGGCGCGAGAGCAAGCCATGCCGAGGTGGCGGCGGCGATCCATGGGAAGGTCTTCATGTGTGATCGTTGCTGTCCAACCCGGGCCCGTTGAGTGGCCCGTGGACGCGACGACGCGGCGGACCGGCCCGGAATGGTTGCGAAACTGTGCCGATGAGGGCGCGGGATGGCGAGGATGGGGTGAGGGGAAATCGGGGGAAGCGAGCGGGGCGTTGGGATGGCGCGGCGACGGGGTTGGCGGTGCCTTGCAAGTAGCGTTGGCGGAGGATTTGCGCCTTCCCCGAGGGGGCGCCGCCGGGCAAGCCTCTGGGGCATGCGGAACCCGGTTATCTTGGCGCTCGACCTTCCCGATCCCGGGCGTGCGCTCGCCATGGCACGCGCGGTGGGGCCCTACGTGGGCGCGGTGAAGGTGGGCAAGGAACTCTTCGTGAGCGCCGGGCCGGAGATCGTCCGGACGTTGCGCGGCGAGGGGGTGGGCGTGTTCCTTGACCTGAAGTTTCATGACATTCCCAACACGGTGGCGAAGGCGGTGGCGTCGGCCACGCGGCTGGGGGTGCAGATGTGCACGCTGCATGCGAGCGGCGGCACGGCGATGTTGAGGGCGGCCGTGGCGAGCGCGAACGAGACGGCTTCGGCCGCGGGCGTTCCACCGCCGTTGCTGCTCGCCGTCACGGTGCTGACAAGCCATGACGACGGGAGCCTCGCCGAGACGGGCGTGGCGGCGACGGTCGAGGCGCAGGTGGAGCATCTGGCGCGGATGGCGGTCTCGGCGGGGGTCCCGGGACTTGTGTGTTCGCCGCTGGAGTTGCCGCGCCTGCGCGGGTTTCTTCCGGGGTCGGTTCAACTGGTCACCCCGGGCATCCGCACCGGGAACGAGAAGGCGGACGACCAGAAGCGGACGTTGAGCCCGCGGGAGGCGATGGCTGCGGGGGCCTCGTGGATCGTGGTGGGGCGCCCCATCTACGCGGCGCCCGACCCGGTGGCCGCCGCGAGAGGGATTGCGATGGAGGCGATGGCCTGAGGCTTGATGAGGTCCCTCGCATGGGCGCTGCATGCCCGCGACGCGGGCGGCGGGGACGGCGGGTGGCCATCGCGTGCTGGAAAGGGGCGGTCGTGCCGGAGTAGCATCATGGCCATGAAATCCCCCTTGAGACGAGGCTGGTGGACGCTTGTGGGCGTCGTGGTTTTTGCGGCGTGTGGTTCATGGGCCGGGACGAAAGCGGAGGGAGCGGGGCCGAGGGTGCTGGAGGAGGGCGCGCTGCCGCCGGACGCACGGCTGAGGCCGCTCAAGGACCTTGATGGATACTTCCCGTTCGGGGTTCCGGGGACGAAGGAGGCGTGGGAGTCCCGGGCCCAGTTTGTGAGGAGGCGCATCCTTGTTTCGCAGGGGCTCTGGCCGGAGCCGACGCGGACGCCGTTGAACGCGGTGGTGCACGGGAGGGTGGAGCGCGAGGGGTACACGATCGAGAAGGTCTATTTCGAGAGCCGTCCGGGGTTTTTCGTGACCGGCAACCTGTATCGTCCGGCGAACGTGAAGGGCAAGGTCCCCGGCGTGTTGTTCGCGCACGGGCATTGGGCGGACGCGCGGTTGTCGGAGGCGGGGGACGCGGAGCTGAGACGGGAGCTGGCGGAGGGGGAGGAGCGGTTCGAGGAGGGGGGACGGAGCCGGTTCCAGTCGATGTGCGTGCAGTTGGCGCGGATGGGATGCGTGGTGTGGCAATGGGACATGCTGGGGAACTCGGACAGCCAGCAGGTGTCGATGGCGTTGGCGCATGGGTTCGGCAAGCAACGTCCCGAGATGAACGCGGTGTCGGACTGGGGTTTGTTCAGCCCGCAGGCGGAGGCGCACTTGCAGTCGGTGATGGGGTTGCAGACGTGGAACGCGGTGCGTTCGCTGGACTTCCTGCTGACGTTGCCCGAGGTGGACGCGACGCGGGTGGCGATGACCGGGGCGAGCGGCGGGGGGACGCAGACGATGTTGCTGGCGGCGATCGACCCGCGCGTGGCGCTGTCGTTCCCGGCGGTGATGGTGAGCACCGCGATGCAAGGGGGCTGCACGTGCGAGAACGCGAGCCTCCTGCGCGTCGGGACGGGCAACGTCGAGTTCGCGGGCTTGTTTGCGCCCAAGCCGCAGGGGATGACGAGCGCGAACGACTGGACGAAGGAGATGGCGAGCAAGGGCTTCCCGGAGTTGCAGCGCCTTTACGGGATGTTGGGCGCGCCCGGGAACGTGATGCTGAAGAGGGGCGAGCATTTCCCCCACAACTACAACGCGGTGTCGCGGTCGGCGTTCTACACGTGGCTGAACCGTCACTTCGGGCTGGGCCAACGCGAGCCGGTGATCGAGCGCGACTACCGCCTTGCTAGCCGGGCCGAGCTCAGCGTCTGGGACGACGCGCACCCGGCGCCGAAGGCTGCGGACCCGGCCTTCGAGAGGGCCCTGCTGCGCCAGTGGCATGAGGACGACCAACGCCTGCTTGGGGCGGCGGCGTCGGACGCGGCCCGGATGCGTGAGGTCTATGGAAAGGGGTGGGAAGTGGTCCTGAACGGCGCGTCCATCGAGGGAGGGCCCGTGGCATGGGACCTGAAGGACAAGACGGACCGCGGGGGCTGGATCGAGATGTCGGGGATGCTTCGTCACGGGCGAACAGGCGCGGCGTTGCCGGCGGTGTTCGCGCATCCCAAGGAGTGGAATGGGCGGACGACCGTGTGGCTGACCGGTTCCGGGAAGAGCGGGTTGTACGCGGATGGAGGCGAGCTGAAGGCGGCGGTTCGGACGTTGGTGGAGGGCGGGACGACCGTGATTGGGGTGGACCTGCTGCATCAAGGGGAGTTCCTGCCGGACGGCAAGCCCCTTGCTGGGACGCCGAAGGTGAAGAACCCGCGCGAGGCATGGGCGTACACGTTCGGGTATAATCCGTCGGTCTTCGTGGAGCGGGTGCACGACGTGCTCGGCGTGCTTCGGTTCGTGCGGGACCATGAGAAGCAATCTTCCCGGATCGACATGGTGGCGTTGGAGGGGGCGGGGCCGGTGGCTGCGGCGGCGCGGGCGATGGCGAGCGGCGTGGTGGGGCGGGCGGCGATCGACACGGACGGGTTCCGGTTTGGGAAGTTGCTGGATCTTCGGCATCCGGACTTCACGCCGGGCGGCGCGAAGTACGGGGACATG
>CAIYFP010000511.1 GCA_903925515.1 uncultured Verrucomicrobiota bacterium | reverse complement strand
GCTTGCCCAGCATGCACCCGAGACAGGATGCCGCCGCCACTCCGCCCCAGAGAGGCTCGGAATGCGGCATCCCGGCCGCCGCGTGAGGGCACGCGGCCTACAGCATGGGTTAAGCCTTGGGCTCCACCTCAGGGTTTGACGGATCGTCACTGCCACTGCCGTTTTTAGGGTCCTTTCTCTGCATGGTGATGCCCGGTTTCTTCGGAGAGGGTGAGCGGATTGGGGCCGTGGGATCTATCTGCTTGCCACTCCATCCGCGTCCAAGGCCGGATCCGTGAACCGAAAAACTGCTTACGCGTGGATTTGGGGAGGCCCCCGCACCGTTGCCATCAAGGTCCTCGACACCCTTGGGTGCGGCACGATGACGCGAAGCGCGATCACGGTGGGTCCATGGCATTCGACGGCATGTTCCCTCCCGGCGGGGCCTTCCCCGGCCGCTTGCCTTGAAGCGTCGTCCCGTCGGCGCGGGATGCCGTCCCGCCATGGATGTTCAAGGACGGATGGACACGCGGGCGTGACGGCCGGCGCGTGCAAGGTCGATGGCGCGCGGCAGGTCGCGGAGGGAGAGGGGAGCGGAGATGTCGGACTCCATGCCGAGGCGCCGGCCGTGTGCGCGGAGGAAATCCATGGCCATGGCGAGGTGGCGTGGGGCGTAGTTGTGGGTGCCGCGGATGGTGAGGCACTTGCGGATGACTTGCTCGCCGGTCAGGTCCACGCGGCTCGCGGGGTGCACCATGCCGGCCCATGCGTAGTGCCCGCCGGGTCGCAGCAGGCGCAGTCCCTGCGGGATCACCGTCGGCACGCCGGCCGTCTCCACGACGACGTCGGCGCCGGACGCGGGCAGATGGTCGTCGGCCCCCGCCGGGGCGAGGGGGGTGGCGCCGCAGCGTCGTGCCATGTCATGGCGTGCCATGAGGGGCTCGATGACGGTGACGCGGGGCCATCCGGCGACGTGCAGCAGGGCGGCGACCATGCAGCCGACCATGCCGCCGCCCTGCACGACCGCATGGGTGCCGGGGGGCGGCAGGGATTCGACGACGGCGATGGCGGTGGCGAGGGCGCAGTTGGCGGGCGCGGCGAGGGCGTCGGGCACCCCGGCGGGCACCTCGCACAGGGTGGTGCCCGGCCGGAGGAGGATGTGGGTGCTGTAACAGCCGGAAAGCATGCCGGCGTCGTTCATGGGGGCATGGCCGTACTTGAGGAGCCGCTCGCATTTCTGGGGCAGGTCCCATTCGGTGCAGGGGCGGCAGGCGCCGCAGGAGTCGGCGAGGGTCCATGTGACGCGCTTGCCAAGCCATGCGGGGTCGCGTCCGGGGCCGATGGCCTCGACGACGCCCACGGCCTCATGACCGAGGATGCAGGGGCAGGGGGCCTCGCGACGGCCGTCGAGGGTGTGGAGGTCCGAGCCGCAGACGGTGGCGAGGAGGATGCGGACGAGGGCATGGCCGGGGCCGGGGTCGGGGATCGCGGTGGAGGCGATGCGGAGGGGGAGGCCGGGGCCGTCGAAGACGGCGTGGGAGGCGAGGTTCATGGGCCGATGCCGAACTGCTTGCGGAGGATGGACTCGAGGTTGGCGGGGGAGCCGACGGAGGGGTTCCAGAGGGCGCCGGCGACGCCGGAGGCATGGGCGGTGGCCGTGGAGGTGCCGTTGACGCGCCAGAGGTCGCCTTGATACGGCACGACGCCCGTCCCGGGGAGCATGAGGTCCACGAAGGGGCCGTGGTTGGCGTAGGGGGCGAGCTGGCCCTGGGCATTGCCGGCGGTGACGGCAAGGACCTCGGGATAGGCGGCGGGGAAGCGCGGGTCTGCGACGGGCTCGTTGCCGGCCGCCGCGAGGAAGAGGACGCCCTGCTGGCGGTACGCCGCGATCATCTGGCGCAGGTAGGGGGCGTCGGTGTCGCCGCTGAGGCTGAGGTTGATGATGTTGGCCTTCCTCTCGACGGCCTTCTGGATGCCCATGGCGACGTCGAAGGCGGAGGTGTTGTCGTTGGCCCCGTACACGTCCACGGAGACGACGCCGAAGTGGGCGGTGCCGCCGGCGCGCCCGGCGGCGGCCTCGGCGGCCTTCATGAGGTTGGAGAACATGCTGGTGCCGTGGGCGAGCGCCGGGTCGGCGGAGGAGGCTCCGGCGACGGACTCGCGCGAGACGATGAAGGCCTCGTGCGACGGGTCGAGGACCTGCACGGCGGTGTCCACGAGCCCGATGACAAGGCGGCCCTCGGGCGAGGAGGCGGGCACGATCCGGAGCGGGCGCGGCGCGGCGGCCCCGGCGCCGTTCTCGGCGGAGTCGGTGTTCAGGAAGCGGCGGTTGTCCTCGACGGCCACCCCCTTGATGTCCTTGAGGGCGTCGCGCGCGGCGGCGGCGGACTCGGCGTCCGGGTAGCGAAGCCGTGCGGCCCCGATGGCGTCGAGCGTGCCGGCGACCTCGCCTCCGGTCTTGCGAGCAAGGTCCGCGGCGGACAACCCGGAGCCGGGACCGAGGAGGGCGACGAGCTCGTTCTCGACGACGAGGTCGTCGGCCGGGGGCACGGCGCGGGTGGCGCCGGAGGGGCTGGAGTCAAAGACGAGGAGGCGGCGCGACCCGTTGGTGCCGCCGACGACCGCGTGGTTGAACCCATGCAGGATGCGGTCGAGCGCCTCGTTGGCTGGCAGTCCCTTGAAGCTGGAGGTGACCGTTCCCTCCACGCCCGGCTCGACAAACACCTTCCATCCCGTGGCGCGGGCCAGCTCGGGCAGGACCTTCGCCAAGGGTTGCCGAAGGATGCGGGCGTCCACGACGCCGGGCTTGCGTGCCCAGCGGATGACGAGGTTGGTGGAGGCCTTGCGCGGCGCGGGGGCGGGTGGG
>CAIYFP010000510.1 GCA_903925515.1 uncultured Verrucomicrobiota bacterium | reverse complement strand
GTAACCGACGAGGAGCTCGCGCGTTCCCACATGGTCATTTGGGGCGACCCTGCCAGCAACAAGCTGCTAGCCCGCATTTCGGACAAGCTCCCCATCCGGTGGACTCCCGACGCCTTGCTCGCAAACGGCAAGACTCATGACCCTGCGAGCCATGTTCCCGTCATGGTCTTCCCCAATCCGCTCAACCCGGCCCGCTACGTTGTCTTGAACTCCGGTTTTACCTTCCGGGAGTACGACTACCTCAACAACGCCCGCCAAACCCCCAAGCTCCCGGACTGGGCCGTCCTTGACGTCAAGTCTGCCCCACCCGGGCCGCGTTTTCCTGGCAAGATCATCGACGGCGGTTTCTTCGGCGAACGTTGGGAATGGAAGTAGCGCCATGCCTCCGACCTCGCCCGGCACTGGCAAAGCGCTGCGCCTTGGCTTGCGGCCGGTACCGCGGCGTTCTCGGGTTCCCGGTCTCCTTGCTCTTGGAGCCCGCATGCCAAGACAAGGAGTCTTCAATCGACCAAAGGCTGGCCTTTACAACCCGGCGCTCCCACGAGAACTCCTCGGCAGCCCCGAGCGAGGGATCGCCGCCTACCCATCGGGGAATGGCTCGTAGGAATGAGACTTGCCTTGGGACCTTGCCCCGCCCGGGCGGGGCTCCCCTTTCTACCCCAACAATTCCCTCATCGGCTGGCATCCGTCCGGCACCAAGTACTGAGGGCGGCCCGTCAGGTCCGGCAGCGTCACCTTGTTCACGTCGATTCCAAGCGCCGCATAAAGCGACGCGAAAACCTCCCCGAACAAGACCGGCCGCTCGGACGGCTCGCCCCCTAGACGGTCCGTGGCCCCGACCACCTGCCCATGTCGCATCCCGCCACCCGCCAGCAACGCGCAGTTTGCCCTTGGCCAGTGATCCCGGCCCCCGTCCTTGTTGATCGTCGGCGACCTTCCAAACTCGCCCCACGCTATCACCGTGACGTCCTTGTCCAGTCCGCGCTCATGGATGTCTTCAATCAACGCGGACAGCCCTTGGTCTAGCATGGGCAGGTCGTTCCGCGCGTTCCCGAAGTTGTTCCCGTGATAATCCCAGAACCCGTACGCCACCGTCACAAACCTCGCCCCCGCTTCCACCAACCGCCGCGCCGTGCAGAATTGCTCGTTCAACATCGGCGCCGCGTCGCCATGCACCTTGGAGTCTCCTTTGCCGTACCTCTCAAGGACCCTCGGATCCTCCTTGCTCAAGTCCAACGCGCTCAGCAGCCGGCTTGACGTCAGCATCCCGAACGCTTGCTGGTTAAAGCCATCAAGGCCTGCCATGAGCCCCGAGCCATCCACATCCCGACGGTACTGGTCAAATGCCCTCAACAACTCGCGCCTGTCCGCCAGCCGCTCCGACGAGACCCCGTTCAACACCATGTCTCCCTTCGCGTCGGCCGCCGGCTTGAAGGAATCATGGGCCACACCCGCAAACCCAGCCGTAGCCGCGTTGTAGGGCCGATGTTGCATCCTCGGCTCCAGCCCGATGAAAGCCGGCACCGTGCCGTCGCCCGCCCCCAGCACCCGCGACACGCAAGCGCCCATCGTTGGCCAACCCCCTGGCGGTGCATTCCCCTTCCTGCGCCCCGTCTGGCACATGAAATCCGAATGATCATCCACGGCGTCGGCTATCGACCGAATCACCGTGTACTTGTGCGCCAGCCGCGCCAGCCGGGGTAGGTGCTCGCAGATCTGAAAACCCGGCAGGGTCGTCGATATCGGCCTGAACTCTCCCCGGATCTCCGCCGGCGCATCCTGCTTCAAATCGAAGGTATCCTGATGCGGCGGCCCGCCGGGCAGATACACCATGATCACGGACTTGTGCGACGACCGAATCCCCGACACCGACTCCGCCCTAAGGAGTTGCGGCAAGGCAAGGCCGCCCATCCCCAACGCTCCGACGCGCAGGAAGTTGCGCCGTGATACGCCATCGCAATACCGTCGTGCTGAACCGGGCAAGGCGAGCATTTCTGAGGGTAACCCCATCATGCCTCCCCTTGGCAACCCTAGAGCCCAACCTTCATGGGACGCGGCCCGGCCCGTGCCGGGGCGTCCGCCGATGCCTTGCGGCCGTGAACGATCACCCTTCCTTGCTCCCCTTGCCGTGGCTCTTTTGTCCCGCTTCAGCCTGGGTTCCGCCCCGTTTCCGCCTTGCTTCCGATTCCATCCAGCCCTGCTCTCGCTCCCATCCCTTCCTTTTCCCGGGGTTTCGACGCTGGTTGTTTACCGCCTTCCCATCATGCTTGGCCCATGACACCTCCTCGCGTTGCCATCATTGGAGGCTCCGGCCTGTATCAAATCGACGGCTTGCTCAGCCCCAAGTGGGTCTCCCTCAAGACCCCGTTCGGTAATCCCTCGGACTCCTTCCTCACCGGGGAGCTGGAAGGTCGGCCTGTCGTCTTCCTTCCTCGCCACGGCCGGGGCCACCGTATCCTTCCGTCCGAACTCAACCACCGCGCCAACATCTGGGCCCTCAAGAAGCTCGGTGCCGCATGGGCCATCAGCGTCAGCGCCGTGGGCTCGCTCCAGCACAAGTACAGGCCTTGCGACATCGTCTTGGTGGACCAGTTCCTCGACCGTACCAAGCAACCCGCCTCGCACACTTTCTTCGGGCGCGGCATCGTGGCCCACATTGCGTTCGCCCATCCGGTCTGCGAGGACCTACGGCGTCTTCTCCTCGCTTCCGCTCGTTCCGCCAAGGCCCGGGCCCATGACGGGGGTACCTACGTCAACATGGAGGGTCCCGCCTTTAGCACCCGCGCCGAATCCACGGCCCATCATCAGGCCGGGTTCGACGTCATCGGCATGACGAATTTGGGCGAGGCGCGATGCTCACGGGAGGCCGAGATCTCCTATGCAACGCTCGCCATGGTGACGGACTACGATTCATGGAAAGCCGACGAAGCCCACGTTACGGTCGAGATGGTTATCGATAACCTCCGCCGCAATGCCTCCCTTGCCCAAGAAATCATCCGTCGGACCCTCCCCCTGATCCCTGCCGAGCCTTCATGGCCCCCTCACAACGCCCTCCATGACGCCATCATGACCGAACCTGCCCTTTGGCCCCCCGCAACTCTGAGGGCCCTCAGGCCCATCCTCGCCAAATACCGACGGTGATTCCCGCCCCCTTGCACCACCCTTCCATTCGCCGAATCCCCCCCATGGGAATAACCCTGCCAATGAAGGCCAGCTTTCCTGCCAATTCCCCATTGAGAAAGCCTCCTTTGTCCTCACCGCCAACCCTTCTTCCGGTCTCTTCATGAAGTTATCCCCATTCGGGACCCCTTCATTCCCCTTGATTGCCGCCCCATACAACAGGTTGTGGCCCTTGTTCACAGCCCATACTATGGACTTCCCTTTTTTCTTCTAAGAGACCATTAGTAACCCCATGAAGCTGGCCATCGCCAAAGAACAGCTCCTTCAAGGTCTTCAAGCCGTCCAGAACATCGTCGGCTCTCGCACCACGCTCCCCATCCTTTCCAACATTCTCCTCAGGGCGGCCGAGGGACGCCTTCACCTGACCGCCACCGATCTCGACGTCACCGTATCGTGCAGCGTCCCCGCCAATGTCACGGAGGAGGGATCCGTAACAGTTCCCGGCCGCAAATTCGTTGGAATCACGCGCGAGCTTGTCGTAGCCGAGGTGGAGCTAGAGGCGGACGACAAATCGGCGGTCACCGTCAGGTCTGGCGGGTCTTACTTCAAAATCAATGGGCTCGCAGCGTCGGAGTATCCCCCCCAGCCAACCTTCCGCCAAGCCAAGGCCGTCACCGTTCCCCAGGACAAGCTCAAGGCCATGCTGAGAAGAACGGCCTTCGCGGTGTCCTCGGACGAATCTCGCTACGTCCTCAACGGCATCTTCTTCAGCCTCAAGGAGCACAAGCTCACCCTTGTCGCCACGGACGGTCGCCGTCTTGCCCTGACCGACGAGGACGCTGAAATCCCCGCCGAAAGCGAAGGGGACTTCATCGTGCCGACCAAGGCGATCAATGAGATCAGCCGTCTTCTGGAGGCTGGCACCGCCGAAATCAAGTACGGGGAAAATCAAGTTGCCTTCAACCTTACGCCAGCCACCGAGGCAGGCCTCGCCGTGGTCGTGATCTCGAAGCTGGTGGATGGAACTTATCCCAATTATCGGCAGGTCATCCCCCAGGAATGTCTCGAACGAGTCACCGTTCCCCGCGAAGAACTCCTCCATAGCCTCAAGCGGGCCGAGATCATGACCAGCGAGAAGTCCAATTCGGTGAAGCTCGCCTTTTCCCGCAACCAGCTCGCCATCACAGCCAACGCCCCGGAAATCGGGGAGTCCCGCGAAATCATGGCCCTCACCTACAAGGGCAAGGACATGGCGATCGCCTTCAACCCGGCCTATCTGATGGACCCCCTCAAGGCGCTCGACACCGACGAGGTGTACCTCGAGCTCATCGACGAGCTTTCCCCCGGCGTGGTCAAGTCCTCGGAGCCCTTCCTCTACGTCATCATGCCCATGCGCATGAGCTGAAGGGCTTCTCCGGGGTGCCTCCACCCAGCAGGGCGAGAGGCATCACGCAGAGCCATCGACGCCGCGGGTTGGGTCCGGTGGGCTCCCGGGCGACGACCCGAGGCTCCGGGACCGCAAGGGTCCCCGGATACCTACCGGGACCGGCGCCAAGGCGGGGCCGTTTCCAGTGCCAGCCCAACATTCCCAGCAAGGATGCTGGCACGCCATGCGCAGCCCGGGTAACTTTCGCCTGTTAGCGATCGCATGAACAAGGAAACGCTCGCCAAGGCCAAGTCGATGGGGTTCTCCGACCGCCAAATCGCCCACCTTACCGGCGCCACGGAGGAGGCCATTCGCGCCCGCCGCAAGGAGCTCGGGATCGTTCCCAGCTATGGACTCGTCGATACCTGTGCCGCCGAGTTCGAGGCCTACACACCCTACTACTATTCTTCCTACGACCAAGGCGACGACGAGGTGGCAGCCTCCACCCGTCGCAAGGTGATGATTCTCGGAGGCGGCCCCAACCGCATCGGCCAAGGCATCGAGTTCGACTACTGCTGCGTTCATGCCGCCTTCGCCCTCAAGCAAGACGGGTTCGAGACCATCATGGTCAATTCCAACCCCGAGACCGTCTCCACCGACTACGACACCAGCGACCGACTTTTCTTCGAGCCCCTGACCCTTGAGGACGTCCTCCATATCTACGAACGCGAGAAATGTTGGGGAGCCATTGCCCAGTTCGGTGGTCAAACACCCCTGAACCTCGCGCTCGGCCTCAAGAAGAATGGCGTAAACATCATTGGGACCTCCCCGGAGAGCATCGAGGTGGCCGAGGACCGAAAGCTCTTCGCGGCGATGCTCGACAGGCTCGGGATACCGCAGCCCCGGAATGGTATCGCCACCAATGAGACCGAGGCCTTGGCCGTCGCCCGCCAGATCGGCTATCCAGTCCTTGTCCGCCCCTCCTTCGTCCTTGGCGGCCGCGCCATGCAGATCGTCTATTCGGACCATGAGCTGCAGCATTACATGAGGTTTGCCGTCGAGGCTTCCCCGGAACGTCCGGTCCTCGTGGACAAGTTCCTCGAGGATGCGACCGAGGTGGACGTCGATTGCATCGCGGACGTAGGCCAGTTCCAGGATCCTGCGCGGGGAACCATCGTCATCGGCGGCGTCCTTGAGCACATTGAGTTCGCAGGGGTTCATTCCGGCGACGCCGCCATGGTCTTGCCGCCGCACACCCTTACCGCGGACGTCATCGACACGATCCGTCGGTACACCCATGCCATGGCCACCGAGCTGCGGGTCGTGGGCCTCATGAACGTCCAATACGCGGTCAAGGACGAAGTCGTCTATGTCCTTGAGGTCAACCCGAGGGCCTCCCGCACCGTCCCCTTTGTTTCCAAGGCCATAGGCGTTCCCTTGGCCAAGCTAGCCGCCAAGGTCATGGCCGGGAAGACGCTCGCCGAGCTAGGCTTCACCGCCGAAATCTGGCCGCCTTACTGGGCCGTCAAGGAGTCCGTCTTCCCCTTCAACAAGTTTCACGGGCAAGACATCATCCTGTCCCCGGAGATGCGTTCGACGGGCGAGGTCATGGGCCTCGACGCCGACCTTGGCGTGGCCTACGCCAAGGCTCAGATGGCCGCCAACTCTCCTCTCCCTCTCAAGGGCCGCGTCTTCATCTCCGTCGGTGACGCACACAAGAAGACCGTGGCTGACGTGGCCCGACAATTCGCCAGCCTCGGGTTCGATCTCGTGGCCACGAACGGGACCGCGACCGTGATCGAGGCAGCCGGCCTCAAGGTCGAACGGATCCACAAGATCGGCGAGGGCCGACCCACGGCCATCGACCTCCTCAAGAACAAGCAGCTCCAGCTCGTCATCAATACCCCCTCGGGAGCCGCCCCTCGTTCCGACGAGGTCCGAATCCGCACCACCGCCGTCATGACAGGAACCCCCATCATGACAACGCTCAGCGGGGCAAGGGCGGCCGCCATGGGTATAGCGGCCCTCCAGAAGTCCGGCTATTCCGTCCGCACCGTCCAGGAATACCACTGAATCCCTCCCAAGGCCCATGCCCGAGTACCGAGTCCAGTTCGAGGTCTTCGAGGGCCCCCTCGACCTGCTCCTCCACCTCGTGAAGAAGCAGGAGGTGGACATCTACAAGGTCAATCTCACTCGCATCGCCACCGAGTTCGTCGCCTACATCGAGCAGATGCGCGAGCTCGACATCGACGTCGCTGGCGAGTTCGTCGTCATGGCGGCGACCCTTCTCTATATCAAGAGCCGCGAACTCCTTCCTGTTGAAAAGCAGGCCGTCGTCGAGGACGACGATGCCCAGGAGGACGACCCCCGGTGGGAACTCATCCGGCGCTTGGTGGAATACAAGAAGTTCAAGGACGCGGCCTTCCAGCTCAAGGAACGCGAGGATTCCATGGACCTCGTCTATGAGCACCAACCCGGCCGGCCGAATATCCCAGCTGAAACGGAGACGCCTCGGTCCGCGGTTTCCGTCTTCGACCTCGTCCAAGCGGTAGCCTCCATCCTGAAGAGGCACGGCGAGCGGACCGACATCCGGGAAATCCAAGCCGATCCACACACGGTGAGCGACAGGATCGATTACCTGCGCAAGCTCGCCGCCACCAAGGCGAGGTTTCGGTTCGGCGAGCTCTTTGAGACCGCACATTCCCGGTCGCAGGTCGTCGTAACCTTCCTAGCCCTTCTCGAACTGATCCGCATGAAGGTCCTGGTGGCGACCCAGTCTGGAGAGTTCGAGGAGATCTGGGTCGAGGCCGCGCCACCGCATGTCGATCCCGCGCAGCCGGAACTCCCCATCTACTCGGGTCCCGGCCCGCAGCAGCCTTCGATCCAGGAAGTTCAACCCAACGAACAGCCGACCCAGCCCCCGGCCGACATCGTTCCCCCGCCCGTTGCTCCCGCCGAACACGAGCCGCCGAGCCCCATTCCCATAGCCGAACACTCCGGCCCATCTCCAGCCTAGACATGGAACTCAAGCTCATTCTCGAAGCCCTGCTTCATACCTCCCAGAAGCCCCTCTCCCCGGCCGAGCTGAGAGACGTCCTGAACCGGGCTGCCGACGAGGAAGGCGCGCCGGAGTCAGCCCGCGCCCTCAAGGCCACCAAGGTCGAGGACATCAATGCAGCGCTTCATGCCTTGGCGGCGGAGCACGAGTCCGCGAGGCGCTCCTTCAGGCTGGCCTGTGTCGCCGGCTCATGGCAGTTCGTAACCAACCCCGATTACGCCCCATGGCTGAAAGCCTTCCTTGGAGTCAAGTCCCGCCCCAGCCGGCTCACCCAGCCCGCGCTGGAGACCCTCGCCATCATCGCCTACCGCCAACCCATAACCCGCGCGGAAATCGAGCAAATCCGCGGCGTTGCCGTGGATGGCGTCATCGCAACGCTCCGGGAACGAAACCTCATCGTGGAGGCCGGCCGCGCCGAGGTGATCGGCCGCCCCATGCAATACGCCACCACCCAAGCCTTCCTTGAATACTTTGGCCTGCCGGACCTCGACGGCCTGCCAGCTGCCGACGAGCTGCGCCTCATCCCCGTCCAACGCCCTCAATCCCTCCTCACGGTGGACACGGAGCTGGTCACGGCCCCTTCCACCGTCGCCCAGCCCGAGCTGCCCATCGAGGCCGTGGATCCGTCTGTCCAAGGCAATCCAGCGCCGCCGCCCGAACCTTGAGGTTGTGGGAGGAGCGCGGCGGTTGGGGGCAACCCGCGTGCAGGCAGGCTTCCCGAGCCCCATCGAAGTCACCATGGGAGAGGAGATGATCCCCAGGATGGCGGAACCGAGCGGGAAAGACCGGCGGATGCGGAGGGTGGACGGCGGGATGGTGACCGAGGACGGAATCCCGATGGACGTGAGCGTGCCGGTGAAGCGAGGGGAGCGGGAGGTGACGCTGAGGCTGGGGACAGTGGCCAGGCTGGACGCGGACGTGGCGTTGTTGCTGGCGCACCTTGGGCCGAGGCAGCCGCGGGGCTCGCGGCGGGTGGAAAATGTCGTGGAGAAAACGGGGTGCTGATTTTGGGACACCCCGGCAAAACCGGTGAAACAGCCTCTCCAAGAGCGGAACGTGGGCTAGGCGTTGCCGTAGGCTTCCATGCCGATGCAGGAGCAGACGAGGTTGCGGTCGCCGAAGACGTTGTCCACGCGGGCGACGGAGGGCCAGAACTTGAAGTCCCTGAGTTCCGAAACCGGAAATGCGGCGCGGGCTCGGGAGTAGGGGCGGTCCCATGAGTCGGCGGTGACGACGTCGCCGGTGTGCGGGGCGTTCTTGAGGAGGTTGTTGCGGGCGTCGGCGCGGCCATCCTCGACCTCCATGATTTCGGCGTGGATGGAACGCATGGCCTCGACGAAGCGGTCGAGCTCGGGGAGGGGTTCGGACTCGGTCGGCTCGACCATGAGGGTGCCGGCGACGGGCCAGCTTAGCGTGGGAGCATGGAATCCGTAGTCCATGAGCCGCTTGGCGACGTCCTCGGCGGTGATGTGCTTGAAGGGGCGAAGGTCGAGGATGCACTCATGGGCGACGAGGCCGTTGGCACCGCGATAGAGGGTGTCGAAGCAGCCCGAAAGGCGACGGGCGATGTAGTTGGCGCTGAGGATGGCGACCTGCGTGGCGCGGGTGAGGCCTTGGGGGCCCATCATGGCGATGTACATCCACGAGATGGTGCAGATGCTCGCCGAGCCCCATGGGGCGGCGGAGATGGCCCCGATGGGGTCCTCGCCGCCAAGGTGGACGACGGGATGGCCCGGGAGGAAGGGCACGAGGTGCTCGGCGACGCCGATGGGGCCCACGCCCGGCCCGCCTCCGCCGTGAGGGATGCAGAAGGTCTTGTGAAGGTTGAGGTGGCAGACGTCGGCCCCGATGGCGCCCGGGGAGGTTAGGCCGACCTGGGCGTTCATGTTGGCGCCGTCCATATAGACCTGGCCGCCGGCGTCGTGGACGAGGTTGGCGATGTCACGGATGGAGGCCTCGAAGACGCCGTGAGTGCTGGGGTAGGTGACCATGAGGCACGCAAGGTCCGAGCGGTGGGCATCGACCTTCGCGCGGAGGTCCGCGACGTCGATGTTGCCATGGTTGTCGCAGGCGACGGGGACGACCTTGAACCCGGCCATGACGGCGGATGCGGGGTTGGTGCCGTGGGCGCTGGTGGGGATGAGGCAGACGTTGCGATGGGCGTCGCCGCGGCTTTCGTGGTAGGCGCGGATGACGAGGAGACCGGCGTACTCGCCTTGGGAGCCCGCGTTGGGCTGGAGGGAGATCCCGGCGAAGCCCGTGATCTCGCAGAGCCATGCTTCCAGATCGGAGAACAGTTGCTGGTAACCCCGCGCCTGGGACAACGGGGCGAACGGATGCAGCTTGGAGAACTCGGGCCATGACACGGGGAACATTTCCGCCGTGGAGTTGAGCTTCATGGTGCAGCTCCCCAGCGGGATCATGGAATGGCAAAGGGAGAGGTCCTTGGACTCAAGGCGGCGCAGGTAGCGCAGCATCTCGGTCTCGCTGTGGTGCCGGTTGAAGACCGGGTGGGACAGGAAAGCGGATGTGCGGACCAAGGTGGCGGGGATGCCGTCGGACGGGCCCTCGAGAGCCGATAGCGGCTTGGCCTTGCGGCCGTTGGCGAAGACTTCGAGCAACGTGGCGACCTCGGCGTCGTCGGAGACCTCGTCGAGGGTCACCCCCACGCGGGAGCCGTCGATCGGGCGAAGGTTGATTCGCCGGGCGGCGGCGGCCTTGTGGACGTCGGCGGCCTTCAGGCCGGAGAGCTCGACGGTCAACGTGTCGAACCATGACGGGTTCAGAACGCGATGCCCGAGGGAGCGAAGTCCGTCGGCGAGGCATGAAGTGAGGGCCTGGATGCGGCGGGCGATGGCCTTGAGTCCCCCGGGGCCATGGTAACAGGCATAGGCCATGGCCATGTTGGCGAGGAGGGCTTGGGCGGTGCAGATGTTGGACGTGGCCTTGTCACGACGGATGTGTTGCTCGCGGGTTCCGAGAGAAAGGCGGAGGGCGGTGCGACCGCGAGCATCCTTGGAGACGCCCACCAGCCGTCCGGGAAGCTGCCGCTTGAAGGGGTCGCGCACCGCGAGATAGGCGGCGTGCGGCCCGCCGTAGCCCATGGGGACGCCGAAACGTTGGGCGCTACCGACGGCGATGTCCGCGCCCCATTCGCCTGGGGGCTTGAGCAGGGCGAGGGCAAGGGGATCGGCCGCCGCCACGACCATGGCGCCGGCGCCGTGGGCGGCGGCGGCAAAGTCCGCGAAGTCAGCGACCTCCCCCCCGGAGCCGGGATATTGGACGAGAACGCCGCAGAAACGGGCGTCGGGGGTGAAGTTGCGCCAGCAGCCCACGACGAGCTCGACGCCGAGGGCGCGGGCGCGGGTGCGGACGAGGTCGATGTTCTGGGGGTGGCAATCGTCGGAGACGAAGAAGGCATCACGGCCGGGGCCCTCGGCCTGCTTGATCCGATGGCAGAGCATCATGGCCTCGGCGCAGGCGGTGGCCTCGTCGAGGAGGGAGGCGTTGGCGACGTCGAGGCCGGAGAGGTCGCAGACCATGGTCTGGAAGTTGAGGAGGCCTTCGAGGCGACCTTGGGAGATCTCGGACTGGTAGGGGGTGTACTGGGTATACCAACCGGGGTTTTCGAGGATGTTCCGCTGGATGACGGGCGGCGTGATGGTGTCGTGGTAACCCATGCCGATGAGGGAGCGATGGACATGGTTGGCGGACGCCATGGATCGGAGCCGGGCAAGGGCATGGGCCTCAGAAAGGGGGGCGGGGAGGTCGAGCGGCCTTGCAAGCCGGATGGCGGAAGGCACGGCGGCGTCCGTGAGGGATTCCAGCGAGGCATGCCCCACGGCAGCGAGCATCGCGTCGATGTCCGCTTGCGAGGGACCGATATGACGCTCGACGAAACGGTCCGGATGGGGACCCACGACGGGAGAGGAATGAGCTTCAGTGACCATGTATCGAGGATGCCCGCCGCGCCCGGCAGGCAGACGGCAAGCTATGTTCAAGAACCTCTCCAGCAAGCCGGAAATCCGGGAGGAAACGGGCCTCGCAAGGGGCCGGATGATGACCCAGATCCCCGGTGAAGCATGGGGGGCTCCTTCGATGCACCACCCGGGGCGTCACGGCAGGAAGCAAGCCGGCGAGCGATTCCGTTCGGTTGAGCCTTCGCGGCGGCCATGGAAACGACGGGTGGAGCCGGACTCGAAGACGAGGGAATGGGATCATCGGGGACGGGGTCTTGCAGGCAGGCGATTCCGGGGCCACCGGCCATGCCATGGGCGAAGGGTGACCGGGCATGGCCATGGCCGGACTGTCCACGGTTGACCAAATTGGTGCGGCCTTGGGAGCGTCACGGGCGTTGCGTGGGACGTGCAAGGAGGCGCCCTGCGCCCATGACCACGACCTAGTCCGCGTCCATCCCGTGGAACGATCGGTCCTGGTGTTCTTGATGAGAGCAAGCAAGTCATACCGGCGGGTTTCCCGGCATCGGCCTTCGCCGGTCTGGAATCACGCGTCCGGCGTCGCAGCCGTGGCCGTCGTCCTCATGATCGGCTGTCATCGAGGCGTCCCCGATGCGACGGCGAGCTTGGCTCCCGGCGTGATCAGCGCGGAGAAGACGAGCCCCGCGGCCGTCCGGGTCGCGGTCGTCGTCGAACACCCCGTGCCGCGAATTCTCCGCGTCACCGGCCAGCTCGAGGGCATGCGCGACGCGCGGGTCGCGGCGGATACGACCGGCAAGGTGCGAGAGGCCCCGTTTGAGCGCGGCGCGATGGTCGATGCCGGGTCCGTGCTCGTCCGGGTGGACGATCGGTCGGCGGCCCTGAACCTGAAGGAAGCCGAGGCAGCCATGGCGCTGGCCATCGCACGCCTTGCTCTGGCCCGCAGCGAGGTCGAGCGCCATGCGCCGCTGGTTGGGAGCAAGGCAATCGCGGCCGGTGACTTCCGTCGCATGGAGGCCGAGCGCGACGTGCGCGAGGCCGACCTGCTAGCCGTGACGGCGAGGCGCGACCTCGCTCGCAAGGCGCTGGAGGATTCGGTCGTGCGCGCGCCGTTTGCGGGGGTCGTGGCCGAGCGGCTCGTCGAGCCCGGGGAGATGTTGAAGCCGGACTCGGTGGTCGCGCGGATCGTGGACGTTGCGCGGCTGCGCCTTGAGCTGAACATCCCGGAAACGGCCGCCGCGAGCGTGAGGGAGGGGCAACCGGTCACGTTCACGGTCGCCGCGCAGCCGGGGGCGGCGTTCCGTGGGGCCATCCGGCATGTTGGCGGCTCCGTGCGCCGGACCGCGCGGGACCTTGTCGTGGAGGCCGAGGTGGACAACCGGGACGGTCGCCTGAGGCCGGGCTATTTCGCCGAGGCCCGGGTAGCGACGGGCGAGGCGAAGGCGGCCACCGTGCCGGCTGCGGCGGTCAGGACGGATGGCGCGCGCCGGAGCGTCTTCGTTGTGAAGGGCGACGTGGTTGAGGAACGGTTGGTCGAGCTGGGCGAGTCCGGCGACGGCTGGATTGAGGTGAGGTCCGGGCTAGCACCGGGCGACAACGTCGTGGTCTCGGCCGACACCGTCCTGTCGGATGGGTTGCCGATCGTGCCGGTGAAGCCCTGAACCCGGCTGACCATGCAGTGGCTAGCGGCGATTTCGGTCCGACGCCCGGTGCTTGCGAGCGTCGTGGTCCTTGTTTTCCTCGTTGTGGGGCTGCTGGGGTACTCGCGCCTTGAGGTGGACCGTTTCCCCAAGATCGACTTCCCGACCGTGTCGGTGGTGACCCGGCTGCCGGGGGCGACGCCGCGCGAGATCGAGACGGAAGTGACCGACAAGATCGAGGAGGCGGTCAACACGGTGGCGGGGATCGAGGAGGTGCATTCCACGTCGAGCGAGGGCGTGTCCCAGGTGCTCGTCACCTTCCTGCTCGAGAAAAACGTCGATGTGGCGGCCCAGGAGGTGCGGTACCGGGTAAACCAGATCCTCGCGGACCTGCCGGACGATGCCGACCCGCCGATCATCGAGAAGCTAGACCCGGATGCCGCGCCGGTCCTGAACCTCGCGCTCGTGGCCGACCGGCCGGTGCGGGAGATCACGGAGTACGCGGACAAGGTCCTGCGACGTCGCCTTGAGAGCGTGCCGGGCGTCGGCCAGGTCCGGGTCATTGGGGGGCGGAAGCGGCAAGTCAACGTGCGCCTTGACCCCGTGCGCCTGCATGGCCATGGGCTGACCGCCGTGGACGTGCAACGCGCCATCCGGGCGCAGAACGTCCAGATTCCGGCCGGCATGGTGAAGGGTGTCGGATTCGAGTCCGGCCTGCGCGTGGCTGGAAAGGCCGCCTCCATGGACGAGCTGGCCCGGCTCGTCGTGCAACAACGCGACGGAGCGCTGGTGCGGCTCTCGGACGTCGCCGAGGTCGAGGACGGCGAGCAGGAGCCTGCGACGGTCGCGCGTCGCAACGGGGTCCCGTCCGTCGTCCTCTCCATCCGCAAGCAATCCGGCGCGAACACCATCGGGGTCGTCGATGCCGTGGTGGAGCGCCTCGCGGAGGAGCGCGGCCTGCTGCCCAAGGGCTATGCCGTCGAGGTGGCGCGGGACAACTCCCGCGTGATCCGCACCAGCGTGGACGCGGTCAAGGAACACCTCCTTCTCGGTGCCGTGTTTGCCGCGTTGGTCGTGTTGTTGTTCCTTGGGAACGCCCGCGCCACGATCATTTCCGCCCTCGCCATCCCCACGTCCATCATCGCCGCCTTCGGCGTGATGTGGGCCCAGAACGTGACGCTCAACCAGATCAGCCTTGTCGCCCTTGCCCTCGCCGTGGGCATCGTCATCGACGACGCGATCATCGTGGTCGAGAACGTCTTCCGGCACATGGAGGAGAAGGGCGCGACGCCCTTCGACGCGGCGATCTCGGGCACGCGCGAGATCGGGCTGGCGGTGATGGCGACGACGCTGTCGTTGCTGGCAGTGTTCGTGCCCGTGGCGTTTCTCGGGGGCATCGTGGGCATGTTCCTGAAGAGCTTTGGCCTCACCATGGCCTTCGCGATCGCGGTGTCGTTGCTGGTGAGCTTTACCCTGACGCCCACGCTGTCCGCGCGGATGTTGCGTCCCCGCGGCCATGCCGGGGCGATCGACCGACCCCTCGGCCGGCTCGTGGATGTCGCCTACAAGCCCTTGGAGCGCGCCTACATGGTCCTGCTGGCGGCGTCGCTTCGGCGACGAGGGGTGGTTGTGTTCGCCTGCATTGCGGCCCTTGCGTCGCTTCCCGCGCTGCTCAAGGCGGTGAAGAAGGACTTCCTTCCGCCGGTCGAGGAGGCGGAGTTCGTGGTCAACCTCCGCGCCCCCGAGGGCTCGACGCTCGCCATGACCGACCTCCTCGCCGAGCGCGTCGCCCGCGACATCCGTTCCCTGCCTGGCGTCGAGTCCACGCTCCTGACGATCGGCGACAACGAGCAACGGACGCCGAACGTGGCCGGCATTTACGTGCGGCTCGTCTCGCCCGAGGCCCGCAAGGCCACCCAAGAGGACATCATGGACCGCGTCCGGCGCGAGGTCGTGCCCCGACATCCCCGGGAGTGGCGCATCACCGTGCTCTCCGTCCCGCCCTTCAACACCGGCATGTCCAGCGCCAACGTGCAGTACTTCATCTCGGGCCCGGACATCGCGCGTCTGCTGGCCGCCACCGCCGCCGTGCTGAAGGAGGCGCGCGAGATCCCCGGCATCCGCGACCTCGACTCCAACCTCATTCCGGGCAAGCCCGAGGTCATTGCCCGCATGGACCGCAGCCGGGCCGGGCAGCTCGGGGTTTCCGTTTCGGACGTTTCGATGGCCCTGCGGCTGCTGGTGGGGGGGATGAAGGTGTCCACCTACGACGAGGGTGGGGAGCAGTACGACATCCATGTGCGCGCGGCGGAGCCGTTCCGGAACCGCACGGGGGTCCTCGCGGCCATGGCGGTGCCGTCGGCCGTCGCGGGCCCCGTGCCGTTGGAGAATGTTGTCCGGCTGGACCCCGGGGATGGCCCGGCGGAGATCCATCGGCTGAACCGCCGCCGTCAGGTGATGATCACGGCCAACAACGCGCCCGGTTTTGGCGAGACCCAGATCCTTGCTGGCATCGAGGCCGCCGTCCGCAGGGCCAGCCTTCCGCCCGGCTACCAGTTCGGTTCTGCCGGGCGCACCAAGGAGATGCGCAAGGCCGCCGTGGCCTTCCTCACCGCCTTCCTCATGGCGTTTGTCTTCATGTACCTGATCTTGGCCGCCCAATTTGAGAGCTGGATCCACCCCGCCACCATCCTGCTCGCCCTCCCCCTCACCCTTCCCTTCGCGATCCTCTCGCTCATCCTCTTCTCCCAGTCCGTCAACATTTTCTCCATGCTCGGCATCCTTGTCCTCTTCGGCATGGTGAAGAAGAACGGCATCCTTCAGATCGACCATGCCAACCAACTCCGCGAGCAAGGCCTAGCCCGGACCGAGGCTGTCCTCCTCGCCAACAAGGAACGCCTCCGGCCCATCCTCATGACCACGCTGGCGTTCGTGGCTGGAATGGTCCCGATGATGCTCGCCCGAGGAGTAGGCGCCGCCTTCAACAACGCCACGGCCGGCGTCATCCTCGGCGGCCAGCTCCTCTCGCTTCTCCTCACCCTGCTTGCCACGCCGGTCTTCTACACCCTGTTCGACGACGTCATCCGCCGATTCCGGCCTTCTGGCGCGGCCCACGAGGGAGTCACCCGATGAGCCGCTGCCCGACAACCGTGGCACGGGCCGCCCTGCTCGCCGGGCTTCTGGCACTACCCTCCTGCGTCGCGCCCGTTGGCCCGGACCATCAGAGGCCCGACGTCACCGACGTGGTCCCGGCCCAGTGGAGCTGGCAGCCCGCACGCCCCATGGACCATGCGCCCAAGGGGGCATGGTGGCGCATGTTCCAGGAGCCCGCCCTGGACGACCTCGAATCGCAGGCTTTGCAGGCGAGCCCGGGCCTTCGCGCCGCCCTCGCCCGCGTCCAGCAGGCCCGGGCCCGAGCCCGCGCATCCGCCGTGGACTGGTTCCCCGACGCCCGCCTCCGTTCCGGCCTCGAACGGCAGCGCACCTCCGGCAACCTCCCCACGCCCATCCCCGTCAACATTCCCCCCGCCACCTTCGACGGTGCCTCCGTCGGGTTCGACCTCACCTACGAGCTCGACCTGTGGGGAAAGGTCCGGCGCATGGTTGAGTCGGCCCGCGCCGCCGCGGCCGCGACCGACGCCGAGTACAACAACCTTGTCCTGACGCTCACGACCGACGTCGCGGCCCAGTACTTCGCCCTGCGTTCGGTCGAATCCGAGCTGGAGGCCCGCCGCACAATCGTCGCGTTGCGAGAGGACGCCGTCGGGCTGGCCCGGCAACGTGTCGCGGCGGGGATCGTCTCGGGCACGGAATCCATCCGGCAGGAGTCCGAGCTCGCTTCGGCCCGCGCCGAGTGGGTGGACGCCACCCGCGCCCGCGAGGAGGCGAGGGCAACGCTGGCATGGCTTTGCGGGAAGTCCGTTGGAGCGCTGGAGGTGCCGCCGGGTCCGGTGCCCGTCCGCCCGCCCGTCTCCATCCCGGCTGGGCTTCCCGCCGATCTTCTCGAGCGGCGTCCCGACATCGCCGCCGCCGAGCGGTTGGTGGCTTCTCGGAACGCCGACATCGGGGTGGCGGCGGCGGGTTACTTCCCAAGCATCCGACTAACGGGCAGCGCGGGCCAGCTCAGCCGTGACATGGACTCGTTGTTCTCGGCGGACAGCCGCACATGGAGCATTGGGCCGAGCGTGAGCCTGCCGCTGACCGGGTATGCGTTGACGGGTGCTCGGGTCCGCCATGCCAAGGCGCAGCGCGAGGAGGCGATCGCGCAGTACCGGCAGGCCGTGCTGTCTGCGCTCAAGGACGTCGAGGTGTCGCTCGCGCAGGTCCATCGCCGGGCAGAGCAGGCCGGGGTGATGGCCGAGGTTGCTGCGCAGGCCGCGGCGGCGGCGGCTCTGGCCCGAAGCCGGGCTGATGCCGGCATCACGGGCCGTTTGGAGTGGATCGAATCGGAGCAGCTGCGGATCACGGCCTCGCTGCGCCATGTCCAGGTGGTGGCCCTGCAGCACCTTGCTGCCGTCCGCATGGTCAAGGCCCTTGGAGGCGGCTGGGAGTAGGGGCAGCCATCGATGGAGGGCGGCGACGGGGGTTTGGTGCGGGGTCAGGAAGTCGGGTTGCCCGGTCTTGGATTTCGCGGGTCGGCACCAACCCATGGCCGGTGTTGACCCCAACGACGTCACCCATGGCGTGGCGTGGCGTCGATGCGGCGGGTCATCCCGTTCCCAAGCCAACAGGACGTCCAGCAACGCGCCCCGGGATGCAAGGCTTGGAGCATCCCGGGCCCGCGTTCGCGATCCACGAGCAGGGCCGTGGACCATGCGTCGGAGCGGGCGGCATCGGGCAGCACGACGGCCGCCATGGTTCCAGCGGGGACCGGGTGCCCGGTCCGGGGATCAAGGACATGGGCGGGGCCGTCGGATGACCGGCCCCATGCGGCGCTCACGGACAGGGATTCATCCTTGAGATCCACAAGGGTTGCGGGGCTGGCAGGAGCGGCGCCCGAGGGGCTGGCAGGACCGGAATCCAGGGCGACGCGCCATGAAGCAGCGCCGGGTGGCGAGCCGATGGCGACGACCGAGCTGGAGCCGCCGTGAAGGAGGGCGGACTCGACGCCTGACTCGCGAAGGACGGCGGCGGCGCGGTCCAAGGCCCAGCCCTTGCCGATAGCGCCGGGGTGGATCTCGACGCCGGGAGCGCGGAAGCGAACGGAACAGGCCCTTGGATCCAGCTCGACGAGGTGCCAACCCACGCGGGACCTCGCCTCGGGGATGGCCGAGGGGTCTGGGAGGGCCGGGTCGCCGCCGTGGAAGCCCCATGCGCGGAGGAGGGGCCCCACGGTGGGGTCGAAGGCGCCGTCCGTGGCATGGACGAGCTCGGCGACGAGCGAAAGGAACGCGAGGACTTGGGGCTCGACGGGGATGGGGTGGAGATGAGCCTCGCGGTGGAGGCGCGCCACGGATGAAGCAGGAAGGTACGGGGAGAGCCACTGCTCGACGCGCCCGACCTCGTCGAGGGCGTCCTCGGCGGCGGCGCGCAGGGCTTCGGGACGCGGGCCATGAAGGATGACCTCGAATCGCGTGGCCATGGCGACGCGCGCGACGCGGACCGGATGGTGGTGGCCTTCTCGGGACCTCAGGCGGGTCATGGGAGACGGGCGGCCATGGCGGGGGGAGGTTGGCGCCGGCCGTCGCGGCGCGGGCCTCAGGCCTGGGAGACGAAACCGAGGAGCGCGGTGTCGGCGGCCTCGATGGAGTCGATGCGGAGGCGGCGCGAGGAGCCGCCGGAACCCATCTCGACCTCGGCACCCACCCCCTTGTTGACAAGGGCCTGGGCGAGCGGGGTGAGATAGGAAAGGATGTTGCGGTCCGGGTCGCCGTCCCATGCGCCGAAGATGGAGAGGACCTCCTGCTTGGAGGAAGCGAGGTCCGTGAAGGCGACGCGGGTGCCGGGGACGACGATGTCGGTGCGAACGTTGGCGAAGTCGGTGCCGCGAGCGCGGGCGAGCTGGAGCTCGAGTTCCTGCTTCCGGCGCTGGAGGACCTTCTGCATTTCCTTGGCGGCCTTGAACTCGTGGTTCTCGCGGAGGTCGCCATAGGACTTGGCGATGGCGATGTCCTTGATGTTGGCGGGGATGTCCTTGTTGACGAGGTGGTCGTACTCGGCCTTGCGGCGCTCGAGGGAGGGCCAGGACACGATGAAGGTCTTGTCGTCCTTGGAGGCGTCCCCGGTGATCATGGACTGGATCTGGGGATAGACCTTGACGATGCGGCCGAGGATGGAGCGCTTGCTCATGTCGTCGAAGACGGGGGACAGCTGGAGGCTGCGGACGAGGTCCTTGATGATCTCGACGTCGGCGGACTCGATGAGCTCGGGGAGCAGCTGCTGGTCGGCGAGGATGAAGTCATGGAGGCGGGCGGTCTTCTTCTCGTTGAAGGCGTCGCGTTCCATGGCGGTGATCATGGCCCGGAAGACCTCGGGGCCGAGGATGTCGGCGAAGTGGTCGTCACGTTCCTTGCCGAGCCAGAGGAGGAGCTCGCTGGACGCGCCGTGCTGGCTGATGAGGCGAGCGAGGGTGTCCTTGAGGAGCTGGCCGCGGCTTTCGAGGGTCAGGATGCGGGCGCATTCGCCGGCGAGCTTGGCCGAGACGCGGTTGATGACGAGGACCAAGAGGGCGCCCCAGTCCGGGACGGAGTCGCGAAGGGCCTCGAGGGCGCGGCGGTGCTTGGCGGCGGGGAGGTCTTCGAGGAAGCCAACCAAGCGCTCGATGAGGCGCTCGGGAGGGGTTTCCTGGGAGATGGGGACGAGGATGTCGCGGGCGGTGATCTGGGATTCGGGGGCAGGGAGGCCGCCCGACTGGCGAAGGTCGTCGCGCATGAAGATGCCCTCGAGGGCGAGGGAGGGCATGGTTTGGGCGTGGGACTGGACCTCGGCGGCGATGAGCTGGACGACCTCGGGGACGACGCCGTGGTCGCGGAGGTCCTCGATGGACTTGAGGACGTCGGCGCCGACGGCGATGCGAGCCTTGAGGCCCTTGGCGGCGCGGGCATCGGCGAGGAGGCGGTCGCCGAGGGTGATTTCCTTTTCCTCGTAGAGGACGGGCTCGGTTTTCTTGAGGGGGACCGTGAAATGGCCGTCGCGCTTCATCTCGCCGCGGGCGACCTCCCACCACTTCTTCCAGTCCTCGGTGACGACGTCGCCGAGGAGGGTTTGGATTTGGTCCACGGTGGCGCGGCCGTTCATGGAGCGGAGGACGGTGCGGACGACGTCGAGGTGGTGGAGGGCGGCCTCGCGCTTGAGGCCTTCGAGGTCGAGGTGCTTGCGAACGAGGATGTGGTCGCGGCCGATGGGCTTCAGGGAATCGGCGGCGAACACGAGATCGAGCGAATGGCCGGCCTTGCCTGCAAAGTCGATGTTGAGGCGTCCAAGGACGCCGTCGAGTGCGGTGATGCGGCCGAACCCCCAGCTCTTGTGCTGGCAAAAGCCGGCCTGGACGAGCTTGAGGAGGGGTTCCACGTGGCGGGTGTGGATCTTGCCGCTGGCGACCAGCTTGCCGAGTTCGTCTTTCATGTAGTCAATTGCCTCGTCCGGCCCGCCGCCGTGCCGGGGGAAAGCAAACCCTTCCACCTTCATCGGGCGGAACTGCGCGCTGGCCGAATGTCGAATGGCCGACATTATGGCCGCGTGGCGAACGCCAGACCAAGACAAATTGCCTTTCGTGCCCTGCGCCGAGCGTCGGCCGGGGATTTCCTTGAGCATCGTCTGGAATCCGACCCCGGGTTCCGGGGGTTGACGGCGCCGGACCGGCGGCTGGCCCAAGAGCTGTTGTACGGGGTCACGCGGCAACGGGCGGCGCTGGATTGGTTGATTGAGCAGCGGACGGAGGGGCGACCGCAGCGGACGGAGGTGCAGGACCTGTTGCGGCTGGGCCTGTACCAGTTGTTTTGGCTGGACCGGATCCCGGCCCATGCGGCGGTCCATGAGACCGTGGAGTTGGCCCGAGAGGCCGGGCTGGGCGGCGCGGCGGGCTTCATCAACGCGATCCTTCGCGGATGCGAGCGCGAGCGTCTCATGGTGCTGCAAGCCATGGCCCGGCTGCGGGAAGGGCATCCGGCGACCGGATACTCGCATCCGGCCTGGCTGGTGGAGCGATGGCGGGCAAGGCACGGCGAGGCCGGGATGAGGCGGCTTCTGGAGTGGGACAACACGCCACCGCCGACGTACGCGCGGGTCAACACGTTGCGGACGACTTCGGAGGCATTGCTCGCAAGGTGGCGGGAGGAGGGGGTGGAGACGAGGCCGTTCGAGCGGGAATGGCTACCTTCCGGCCGGGTCCATGAACTGGTGTCGCACCCATCCTTGGCGGCGTTGCCGTCGTTTCTGGCGGGGGACTTCTACGTGCAGGACCCAAGCACCCTGCTGGCCGGGATTGAGCTGGGCGCGCAACCGGGGGAATCGATCCTTGACCTCTGCGCGGCGCCCGGCGGCAAGGCCACGTGGATCGCGCAACTGACGGGAAACGCGGCGCGCGTGGTGGCGCACGACAATCACGCGGGCCGCCTGCGGTTGGTGGAGGAGAACGCGGCGCGGCTGGGCGCGACCTGCATCACGCTGGCCCCGCCGCCGGCCCCGCCGGGCAAGCCGGGCGAGTTCGACCGGGTGCTGGTCGATGCGCCGTGCTCGAACACGGGCGTTCTTCGCAGGCGGCTGGAGCTGCGCTGGCGGCTGGAACCCTCGGAGGTCGAGCGGCTCGCGGTTGCCCAGTCGGTGTTGCTTGGCCGGGCGTCGGGCATGGTCCGGGAGGGCGGCGCGTTGGTGTATTCGACGTGCAGCCTTGAGCCCGAGGAGAACGAGGCGGTGACGAGGGCCTTTCTTTCGCGAAACAAGGGCTGGCGACTCGAACGGGAACGGGCCCTGACGCCCATCGCGGACGGCACGGACGGCGCCTACGTGGCGGTCCTGCGTCGGGAGGGGCCATGACCCATGTGTTCATCGCCGGCCTGTTTCGGTCGGCAGGGCACAACTTCGTCGGTCGGTTCGGCCGCGAGCCCGGGACGCATCCGATGGAGCTGCTCGAATCGGCGCGGGTGAAGGCGGGTCGTGGAATCGAGGGCGACCGGTTCATGGACCACGCCGAGGGATACAAGGGCCAGGTGACCTTCTTCTCGCTGGAGACGCACCGGGAGGTGTGCGGGGCCCTCGGGACAAGCGTGGAGCCGTGGGCATGGCGGAGGAACGTGGTGGTGGAGGGCGTGGACTTGAACGCATGGATTGGCCGGCGCTTCGAGGTGGATGGAGTGGGGTTCGAGGGGGTGGAGGAGTGTCGGCCGTGCGCATGGATGGACCGGGTCGCGGGCGCAGGCGCGGAGGCCTTGCTACGCGGGCGCGGCGGGCTTCGAGCAAGGGTGTTGTCGGATGGGTTGTTGAAGGTGGGCCCGGCGGGGTGGGGAGCGCGGGACCGGGACCGCTGACGACCGGGTGACCTGAGCGGCGACCGGAACGAGTCGGGGGCGGTCCTCCCCGGAATGACCAAGGCGGAGGATCCGCGCCTGAACGTGGACCCTCCGCCTTGGGTTGGAAGGGAAGGTTACTTCTTCTTCGCCGCGGGTTTCGCGGCCTTCTTCTCCGCGGGCTTCTTGGCCGCGGCCTTCTTTGCAGGAGCTTTTTTGGCTGCCATCGATCGTCACCTCCCTTCGGGCCGTGCGAACGCACGGGTCGCCCTTCCGCGTCGATGCCGCGCCGCGAGGGATCCGGTTCGCAATCCTTGGCGTGGTGAAAGCGCGACCGGCGGGAGAGCGGGATCAGGATGAAGGCGTGACGGGAGAAAGGTCAACGGAAGTTTGCAAACGCGTGACGGTTGGTTGAGGCAAGGCTGCATGGACGATTCGGCAGGCTCGGATGGAAGGGCGGATGGAAGGGCGTTGCCGTGAGTGGCGAGGGCCGGAACAGGCCTTGAAAGCGGCGGGTTGAATGCCCACACAATGGCCTGCGGCGCCACCGCAAGGAGGGGCACCGACAAGCATGG
>CAIYFP010000509.1 GCA_903925515.1 uncultured Verrucomicrobiota bacterium | reverse complement strand
CGCGATCGCGTACATCCATGCGCGGTTCCCGGACGGGCGGACGCGCTGGGGTGCCGGGGTGGACACGCACATCGAGCTGGCGTCGGTGAAGGCGGTGTTCTCGGCGTTGAACCGGGGGGCGTGAGGGGGCCTTAGTTGGGGTTGGTGGCGGGGTCGGGGGTCCAGAGGATGTCGCCTTGCGGGAAGGGGGCGCGGCCGCGGTTGGGGGAGGACTCGTTCCATTCGAGGACGCGGGAGGCCTTGGCGGGCTCGGCGTGGCCGTCGGCGAAGACCATGTTGCCGGCGTTGGCATGGCGCGCGGAGAAGCGGTTCGCGAAGGCATGGGGTTGCCCGGTGTAGTTGGCTTGGTTGGGATGGGCCTTGGGCTCGCCGGGCAGGCCGGACTCGGTAAAGACGACGGTGCGGACCGGGACGAGGATGTCGGGCGTGCGGACCTTGGCGCCCCCTTGGATGAGCTTGGAGTTCATGGCGAGGGGGAAGTGGGGGTAGTTGAGCTTTTCCGGGGGCAGCTTGGCGGAGGGGCAGAGGAAGAGTCCTTGCTTGGAGTAGAAGATGGCGCGGTCGTTGGTGGTGATTTGGGCGAGGCTTCGAAGGCCGACCTTGGCCGGGAGGGCGTTGGCCCAGAGGTCGGCGTTGCCGGGGTCGATGGCGGCGCGCCAGCCGAGGAGGTCGCCGCCTAGATGGTCCTTCTCGCGCGGGAGGAGGTCGGAGTTGTCGTCGGTGTAGAGGGTGAGGGCGAGGCCCCATTGCTTCTCGTTGTTGAGGCAGGAGATGGACTGGGCCTTGCCCTTGGCCTTCGACAACGCCGGGAGAAGCATGCCGGCGAGGATGGCGATGAGGGCGATGACGACGAGCAGCTCGACCAGCGTGAACGCGGCCGGCATGACGCGGGCCGTCCCATGGCGCGGGGTGCGAGGCACGCGGGGGCTCATGGGATCACGACGCGGTAAAAGCGGGCCGTGCCGGACGGCGTGCCGAGGGGATGCTCCATGCTGCCAGCGACTCCGGGCAGCGTGACGACGGGGATCCATGCGCCGGAATGCAGGTCGTCGCGTTGATCGACGCGGTAGGTCCGGCCCGATTCGGCGGGGAAGCGGAGGGCGAGCCCTGCGGGCCTTGCCATGAGGGTCAGGACGGGAGGGACGGGTGGCGGCGGCGGCACGTCGCCGGCCCGGATGCGGCCGGGCGATCCGATGTCCTTCACGGTGACGTTGAGGTCGCGGTCGATGCTTCCGGGCGCCTGGTACACCCCGCGCGCGCCCTCCTCGCTCAACCCGCCGAAGACGGCGGTGTCGGGGTCGTAGTTGAACGTGACGCCGGCCGTGCCTGCCGGGAAGTCCACGGATGCAATGGTGTCGGAGTTGGCGGTCGCGGTGGCATCCCACAACCGGATGCCGTCGCCGCCGGAGCTGAGTCCAAGCCCGCTGCCGCCGTAGGTGATGACGGGGAGCCCGGCCGGGAGCTCGTTGGTGCCCCACCACATGCGGAACTGCTCCGGCGTGAGTCGCTCGACGAAGATCACGGAGCCGCCCGGCGGCAGGACGACGTCGTTGGTGACCGTGAAGGCGGCGGCGAGGCTGGCGCTGTTGTCGTCCACGCGCCAGCCCATGAGGGACACCGGGACGGACTCCAAGGAGGTCAGCTCGAACCAGTCCTGCGGGGCGAATCCGTTCCTCCGGCTGAAGTCCGGGTCGAGGGCGTCGGTGGAGCGAACCTCCGTGATGCGGACGAGGGGTTTGCTGCGGACGACGAGGGTTGCGACGGACGAGGCGGAGCCGGAGGGGTTGGCGACGACGACCTTGTACGAGCCCTGCATGGATGCGGTGGCGTTGGAGCGGACGAGGGATGGCCCGGATTCGCCCGGCAGCAATGCGTCGTTGAAGAACCATGAATAGGTCGGCTGCGGCACCCCGGTGGCCTCGGCGGTGAACGTCGCCGTGCTTCCGGAGAGGACGACGAGGTTCGTCAGGCCGACGGCGAATGTCGGCGCGGCGGGTGCGGCGGCGAGGGAGAGGCGCGCGGCGCGCGTGGCCAGCGTTTGGAAGCCGTTGGACAACCGGGCCGTGTACAGGCCCGTCGCGGAGGACTGGACGTTGGAAACCACCAGCCGCGGCTGCACGGCACCCGGGATGGCCACGTCGTCCTTGAACCATTGCCATCGCGGGCGGGGAAGGCCTCGCGCCCCGGCCACGAGAAGGGCCGTCGCGCCCGGGTTCGCCACGGTGTCCTCGGGTTGGGCGATGATTTCAAGGGGCGCGGCGGGGCCCGCCGTGCCGGGCGACCCGACGTCCCCGTTGTCTGCTGCCGCGAACGCGCCCTCCGCACCCGGGGTGGGCCTCGCGGACATCGCGCCCGAGACCGCGTCGTACACGAAGGTGGAGAAGTCCGCGCCCGAGGCGCCGAAGTCCACGCTGTCCACCGTGTCGAGGTCCGACGTGGCGTCCGGGGTCCAGAGCCGAAGGCCGTCGCCGGAGGAGCTGAGGCCGATGCCGTTGGTGGAGTAGGAAAGGACCTGAAGGCCCGGGGGGAGCGAGGGCCCCCACCATTGGCGGAAGGCGTCGGCCGGGATGGACTCGACGAAGACCACGGACTCGCCCGGGGCCACGACGACGGGGTCGAGGGTCACGGCGCCGCTGGCAAGGCCGCCGGTGGAGTCGTTGAAGCGGTACCCGGCGAGGTTGACGGGCGCCGGGCCGTAGTTGGTGAGCTCCCACCAGTCGGCATGGATGGACGGGGTGCCGTTGGTGGATGCGTTGGAATGCACCTCGGTGATGGCGAGCTGTCCCATGGCATGGGTTGCGATCCATGCGGCGGCCAGCGCCGGGCCCATGCGACGGATTCCGGTTCCTCTCATGCGTACATTCGGCACCCTTTCCGCGCCGGGGACGTCGCCGGGCGGTTACGTTCTTGTGACACGCCACGTCCGGCTGGCGGCGAGGCAGGCGGGGACGGTCTATCGCAGCAACGCGGCGATCCTCGCCGAGGCGTCCGTCACGAGGGGCTCGCCGTGGGCGAGCAGGGCGCGGGAGAAAGGACGGCGGAGCAGCCGTGCGACGCCCTCGCGCAAGGCCGACGGGCTCGTGCAGTACTTGTCGGG
The DNA here is from genome assembly GCA_903925515.1 of uncultured Verrucomicrobiota bacterium. Classification (GTDB taxonomy): domain Bacteria; phylum Verrucomicrobiota; class Verrucomicrobiia; order Limisphaerales; family UBA9464; genus UBA6176. The sequence goes on along the minus strand of CAIYFP010000509.1, from coordinate 354 downwards.
CAGGAATTCAAGGGCTCGCCCCGGCAGGTTGATCACGGCGTCGCCGAACACGACGAGGTCGAGGGCCGGGACACGGATGGCGACCTCGCCGGGGCCGCCGCCCCGGAGGTCGGCGATGTCCCAGTCGTCGAGCCATGGCAGGCCGGGGACGAGGGGTTGCCATGGGGCGCAGGGGAGCCCGGCGTCGGGCGATGCCCATGCCGGGACTGGCACATGGCTCATCCATGCGGTCGCCGCGCGTTCATGGTTGCCGTTGGTGGCGATGATGGCGCCGACGACTCCGTCGGATTGCGACTCCCAACCGAGGCCGGAGGGGCCGTCGAAGGGGTCGAACAGGATCCAGCGTCCGTCGCG
>CAIYFP010000508.1 GCA_903925515.1 uncultured Verrucomicrobiota bacterium | reverse complement strand
GATGGCGGTTCAAACGCGTGTTCACGTTGTCCGAAATATCCAAGGCGTACGGGCCAAGGACGCTCTTCGAGGGCGTCAGCCTGACGATCAACCGCGCCGACCGGCTGGGGCTGGTGGGAGCCAACGGGGCCGGGAAATCGACGTTGTTTCGCATCCTGCTGGACCAAGAGGAGCCGGACACGGGGCAGGTGACGCGGCAACGAGGGGCGACGGTGGGATTCCTGCCGCAGGAATCGGCGCCGGCGGGGGAGGAGACGGTGATCGAGCTGGCGACGGGGACGGAGGCGCACGGGGCGGTGGACGGGTCGTTGGTGGCGAAGGCGAAGCGGATCCTGAAGGGTTTGTCGTTCAAGGAGACGGACTTTGAGCGGCCGGTGCGGGAGTTGTCGGGGGGTTGGGTGATGCGGACGCACCTTGCGCGGCTGCTGGTGGAGGAGCCGGACCTGTTGATGCTGGACGAGCCGACGAACCACCTTGATCTCGAGACGTTGATTTGGTTCCAGGGCTACCTGCGCGGGTACCCTGGGGGGATCGTGGTGATCTCGCACGACCGCGAGTTCCTGAACCGGCTGGTGACGGGCATCCTCGAGCTGAGGAACGGGCGCCTGTGGCGGTACGCGGGGCAATACGACGACTTCCTCGTGCAGCGGGACGCGCAGGAGGAGCAGCAACGGGCGGCGTTCAAGAACCAGCAGCGCGAGATCTCGCGGCTCATGGACTTCGTGAACCGGTTCCGTGCGAAGAGCACGACGGCGACGCGCGCGCAGGCCAAGCTCAAGCAGATTGACCGCATGGAGAAGATCGACGCGCCGGACGCGCCGTCGGCCACGGTGGATTTTGCGTTCCCGCAGCCGGAGACGCCGGGGCGGCGGGTGGTGACGTTGCGGAAGGTGGACTTCGCGTACGGGGATCGGCCGATCTACCGGGGGCTGGAGTTCGAGGCGGAGCGTGGCGAGCGGGTCGTGCTGGTGGGGCCGAACGGCTCGGGCAAGTCCACGTTGCTGAAGCTGCTTGCGGGCGTGCTGGTGCCGGGCTCGGGCGAGCGCGACCTTGGGCTGCGGGTGCGGGCGGGGTATTACTCGCAATATCGGACGGAGATGTTGCAGGCGGGGCGCACGGTGTTGCAGGAGGCGCTCGACACGCCGGCGCGGGTGACGGAGCTGTACGTGCGGACGTTGCTGGGCTGCTTCCTGTTCCGGGACGACGACGTCTTCAAGCCGGTCCAGGTGCTCAGCGGCGGGGAGAAGTCCCGGCTTGCGCTCGTGAAGCTGCTGCTGGACCCGCCCAACCTCCTGCTGATGGACGAGCCCACGACGCACCTCGACATCCCGTCCATCGACGCGTTGGTCGCCGCGTTGTCCGAGTACACGGGCACGCTGGTGTTCGTGTCGCACGACGTGCACTTCATCCGGTCGGTGGCGGGCAAGGTGGTGCACGTGAACGCGGGGCGGCTGACGCCGTACGCGGGCGACTACGACTACTACCTTGAGAAGTCGAGGGCGGGCTCGGCGCGGACGGCGTTGACGGCGGCCGGGACGGGCGGGCTTGTGGATGCAAGGGCCGGGAACGTCCCGGCCGTCCCGCGACCGCCGAGGGACCCGGAGGCATCGCGTGGAACACCCGTGTCATCCGCCCCAACGCCCGCGCCCGACGCCGGGCCGAGGTTGTCGCAGAAGGAAAGGCGTGCCGTGGCGGCCGAGGCGCGGCGGCACCTGTCGGCGTGTCGGCGCCGGGTGTCGGAGCTGGAGAAGAAGATCTCGGACCTTGAGCAGAAGCAGGCGGCGTTGGCGGCGGAGCTGGAGTTGCCGGCGACGTACGCGACGCCCGGGCGCGCGGCCGCCATCAACCAGCAGATGCGCTCGATCGTGGGGGACCTTGCGTATGCCACGCGCGACTGGGAGGAGGAGGCGTCGCGGCTGGCGTCGTTGGAGGCGGAGGCGAGGGAGGATTGAGCGTGGCCATGCAATCCCTTGCATGGGCGGCCCGGCTCCATGGGTGTCCCGCGCCGCATGGATTTCGAGGATGATGCTCCGCGCGAATTCATGGGGGTCGCCGGGGGCACGCGGCCGCCGGGTGCGAGGCGTGTCGCCACCTTACAAACGTGTAATGCTCCGGAAAGGGTGGCGTCAGGATTCGCGTGCAACCTTTCGGCACGAGATGAGTCGAAAGGAACACGAGAACATGAACGCGATGAACACCGAACCGGGCCATGCCCGGACACCCGAGACCCGCGCGTTGCGCTGGGTCGCCTTGGCCGTCGCCACGGGCATCCTCTTCCTCGGCGCCGTCCCGGCGTCGCAGGCCAAGGATGATTCCGGCCGGGGACCCGCGCCGAAGCTGAACGTCGATCCGAAGCCGATCGACCGCGAGGGGTCGATGCCGCGGTCCTTCGCCCCCATCGTCAAGAAGTCGTCGGCGTCGGTGGCGCAGGTCTTCACCTCGACCCGGCCGAGGATGAACCCGGTGCCCTTCCAGGACCCGTTCGAGTTCTTCTTCGGCCCGCAGATGCCGAGGCGGGGGGCGCCGGCACCGCGCCAGACCGGGGCGGGGTCGGCCGTGGTCGTGTCGAGGGACGGGTACCTGCTGACGAACAACCATGTCGTGGACGGGGCCGACGAGGTGAAGGCGAAGCTGCCGGACGGGCGGGAGCTGAGCGCCAAGGTGGTGGGCGGGGACGAGAAGTCCGACATCGCCGTGCTGAAGGTGAACGCGAGCGACCTTGAGCCGGTGACGTTTGCGGACAGCGACAAGATCGAGGTGGGCGACATCGTGTTTGCGGTGGGCAACCCCTTTGGCATCGGCCAGACCGTCACGATGGGCATCGTGTCGGCGACGGGCCGCACGACGTTTGGGTCGCCCCTTGAGGACTTCATTCAGACGGACGCGGCGATCAATCCTGGCAACTCGGGCGGGGCGTTGGTGGACGCGGCGGGTCGGCTCGTGGGGATCAACGCCGCCATCATCTCCCGCTCGGGAGGCAACCAAGGCATTGGGTTTGCGATCCCGGCGAACATGGCGCGGGACGTCCTTGAGGCGCTGGTGACGGAGGGCAAGGTGACGCGCGGCTACCTTGGCGTGATGCCGCAGGACGTGACGCCGGCGCTTGCGAGGAAGCTGGAGCTGAAAAACGGGGGCGGCGCGCTCCTTGCCGAGGTCACGCCACGCGGCCCGGCGGACAAGGCGGGGCTGGAGTCCGGAGACGTCGTGGTCGAGTTCAACGGCAAGGCGATCCGGGACGCGCATCACCTCCGCATCGAGGTCGCGCGGACGAAGCCCTCGGACAACATCCCGGTGCGGATCCGTCGCGATGGCGAATCGAAGACGCTGAAGGTCTCGCTCAAGGAACGTCCCGACGACCGCGAGATGGCCGGGGGGCAGCCGGGGCGTCCCGAACCGAGGAGGGACGAGGGGACGCTCAACGGGGTGGGCGTGGCGGACATCAACCCGCAGTACCGCCAGCAGTTCGGCATCCCGGCCCGTCTGAAGGGCGCGCTCGTCACCGAGGTGGAGGAGGGCTCGCCCTCCTGGGACTCCGGCCTGCGGCCCGGGAACGTCATCGTCGAGATCAACCGCGAGCCCGTCGCGTCCGCCGACCAGGCCGTGAAGCTCACGGAGGATCCGAAGGACAAGACGACGCTGCTCAAGGTTTGGACGCCGAACGGCACGAGGTTCCTTGTCGTGGACGAGACGGAGACGAGGTAGGGCGTCCGCGCATCGGCGAGGTGCGCATGGAAGCAGGCCCGGCGCGGGGACCTTTCCCGAGCCGGGCCTCGTTGACCTCGGGCGGAGGCGCGAGGCCGGCCCCCAATCGCCGTGCAGGAAGCTCATCAAGCGCGGTGCTCCTCCCGCGAGTCCGCCCGGAGGGTGGACCCGGCGGGATCTGCTTGTGTCCTTGTGTGATCAAAAAAACAGCGTCTCGTGCACCCTGCGCATGGTGGCCCGCAGCGTGGCAGGACTCGCGGGGTTGCGGATCGAGGAGGTCCATCCTGCTTGCGCGGGGGATCTGGGTCGGAGGAGGCGCCGGCAGCGGCCCGGCATCCGTCCTTCAAAAGTGCGGCAGGTGCGGGCAGGGTCGTGGCGTGCGCATCCTTGTGGTAGAGGACGACGCGAAGATTGCGTCCTTCGTGGGCAAGGGCCTGCGGCAGGGCGGGTTCGCGGTGGACACGTGCCGGGACGGCGCGGAGGGGCTGGGCCATGCGATGACGGCGCCCTACGACGCGGCGGTGGTGGACGTGATGTTGCCGGGTGTGGACGGGTTGTCGTTGGTGCAGCGGATGCGGGCGGCCGGGGTGAGGACGCCGGTCTTGTTCCTGAGCGCCAAGGCGAGCGTGGAGGACCGTGTTCGGGGCTTGCAGGCGGGGGGTGATGACTACCTGACGAAGCCGTTTGCGTTCAGCGAGCTGATGGCCCGGGTGCAGGCGTTGATCCGGCGGGCTTCGGCGGCGACGACGGAGCCCACGCGGCTGTCGGTGGGCGACCTGACGCTGGACCTGCTTTCGAGGGAGGCATGGCGCGGGGCGGAGAAGGTTGAGCTTCAGCCGCGGGAGTTCTCGTTGCTGGAATACCTGATGCGCAACCCGGGGAGGACGGTGTCGAAGACGATGATCCTTGAGCACGTGTGGGACTACAGCTTTGACCCGCAGACGAACGTGGTGGACGTGCTGGTGCACCGGCTGCGGTCGAAGATCGACCCCGACAAGACGCGGCTGCACACGATGCGAGGGGTGGGCTATGTCCTCCGGGGCGCCTGAATCGACGGGTGTTGGCGCGACGCGGGGCGCGAGGCCAACGGGCCATGCGGCCGGGGCGGGCGGCCCGCGCTGGCCGAGGTCCTTCGCGGTGCGGCTCAGCGTCTGGTACAGCCTTGTCTTCCTTGCTTCCGTGCTGGTCCTGTTCGTGGGCCTGTACTGGACGCTTGCGATGAGCCTTGAGGAGCGGGAGCACGCGTTCCTTGCGCGCAAGCTGGAGGAATACGGGGAGGCGTACCGGGACGGCGGCGTGCGCGCGCTGCGAGCGGCGGTGGAGCGGGATGCGAGCAGCCCCGGGCAGACGTCGTTGCTGGTGCGCCTGGTGGGCCGGGGTGGGCAGGAGGTGACGTTCGCGCAGGTGCCGCCCGAGTGGGTGGGGTTTCGGGACTACCAGATGTCGTTGCCGGGCGGGCTTGGGATGGTGTCGGGGCGCGAGAAGGTCCTGCGGATACCCCGCGACGCCCAGCGCGACCTTGCGTTGGAGTCGGTGGAGCTGCCGGACG
>CAIYFP010000507.1 GCA_903925515.1 uncultured Verrucomicrobiota bacterium | reverse complement strand
GTTTCCTTCGGGGATTCGGGGCCGTCATGGAAGACGACCTCGCTCACGGCGAACCCGGCGCGTCCGTCTTGGTAGGGCCGCGGGCCGGAGCGGAAACCGCCGGTGGGGAAATCCTCGGCGGTCACCACCTCGATGTGGGCGTGGGAGCCGATGCGGTAGGCGGTGTCGAAGCGGAACCATGCGGGGGCATCGCGGTCGAGGCCGCGAGCGGGGTAGATGCCGCCGTTGCCGATGGGGTAGTTCTCGATGACGACGCGGGCGTTCGCATGGGAGCCGAGGGCGCGAATGCTGATGTTCGTGGTCCGGATGACGAAGCGCGGCGAGACGAGCACGCCCGGCTTCTTTTGGGTGAGCACCGGGGAAAGGACGCCACCCGGCAGGATGCGGGTGACGACCTTGTCGCCGACGGGCTCGACGAGGAAGTCGCCGGGCGGGGACGGGCGGGCGGGTTGATGAGGCGGCCCGTTGAACCACGGCGGGGCATGGGTCTCGCGGAGGTTCCATGCCGGGGTGAAATGGGATTGGTTGAATGCGAGGCGCGACGCGTGCTGGCCGCGAGTGTCGGCGACGAGCTGGGCCCATGCGTCCTTGAAGCGGGCAGGCGGCTCGTTGCGGAGGAGGGCCCATGGATGGAGCGGGTGGAAGGAATCCTTGGCGGCGTCCGCAAGTGCGCGGGTCCATGCCGGGTTGTTGGACGACTCCCTGCGAAGCGAGGCGAGGCGTTGGGTCAGCTGGTTTTCCTTGGCGACGAGCCCGGCATGACGGGCTCGGTCGGCGCCGGACATGGCGGCGAGCAAGGCGTCCATCGGGACCCGGACGTAGCCGGCCTTGAACGACGCCATGACCTCGTCGGCAGACAGGGCGCGGTCGTAGAGGCGTGCCTCCTCGACTTCGCCCGAGATGGCCTTCACGCCGGCCGTGAGATGGCGGCGGCCGAGGACCACGCGGTCGATGCCCTTGCGATAGGCGTGGGCGGGGCCGGGTTGATAGGGCTTTCCGTAGGGCAACCCGTCGCGAAAGAGCGTGATGGTGCCGTCGTCGGCATGGGCGATGGCGAGATGGACGAGCTCGCCCGGGCCGCGGGTCTCGGCGGGGCCGCCGACGTCCTGGGTCCGTTTGAAGAAATCGCTGCCGGCGATCCAACGGCCGCGCTCGCGCTCGCCGAAGACGATGGAATCGAAGATGGCGCTGTCGGGGGTTTGGACGGTGAGGACGCCACCGCCTTGCTGGGCGAGGTCGTCGAGGGCCACCCATGCTTCGAGGGTCATGGCCTTGAGGTCGGAGGGAAGCGGGGCCGTGACGACGTGGGCGTCGCCGCCGGGGATGCGCAGGCGGCCGTTCTGGATGGAGGCGCCGGACTCGGCCTTGCCGTGCATGGGGCCGAGGTCGTCGTCGGCGCCGGACTCGAAGGTCCAGCGGGCGATGGGGGCGGGAAGTTTGCGATGGGATGGGAGGACCGTCGTGTTGGGTTGGGAGGGATGGGCGCTCGCGAGCACGGACTTGCGGGCGGCGGACTCGATGTCGGAACGGGCGTGCGAGGTGGCCTTCCACTCGGCCTCGGCGGCCTCGACCTCGCGTTCGAGCGCGGCGAGGCGGGGCCAGTCGGAGGCGATGCGTCGGGCGGCGTCGGCCCATGCGGAGCCGAGGCCCGCGCGGATGCGTTGCTTGGCGGCGGCGAGCGATTCGAGCGCGGCCGAGTCGAGGCCGGGGGCGTCCACGACGACTTGGCCGGGCTTGCCGCTGGCGAGGATGCCGTACCATGCGTGGAAGTCGTTCTGGGAGATGGGGTCGAACTTGTGGTCGTGGCAGCGGGCGCAGGAGACGGTGAGGGCGAGGAAGGCCTTGGAGAGGACGTCCACCTGGTTGTCCACGACCTTCACCTGGTCGTCGAGGGCATCGACCGGGATGTAGCCGAGCTCGACCATGCGCAGGTGGGCGGTGCCGAGGGCGGATTCATTGAGGGCGGCGACGGGGTTGATGCGAGGCGAGGGGAGGAGGTCGCCCGCGACGTGTTCGCGGACGAACTGGTCGTAGGGGACGTCGGTGTTGAAGGCGCGGACGAGGTAGTCGCGATAGCGCCATGCCATGGGAAGCTCGGGGTCGCCTTGGCTTCCATGGGACTCGCAGTAGCGGACGACGTCCATCCAATGGCGTGCCCAGCGTTCGCCGAACTGCGGGGATGCAAGCAAGCGGTCGGTGGCGCGCTCGAGGGCGTCGGGGTTCTTGTCGGCGGCGAAGGCGAGCGTTTCCTCCGGGGTTGGGGGCAGGCCGGTCAGGACGAAGGCGAGGCGCCGGAGGAGGACGTCGGGTGGCGCGGCGTGGGCGGGGGCGATGCCGGCGGCGGCCATGCGAGCGTCGAGGAAGCGGTCCACGGGATGGGCCGAGCCATCGCGTGCGACGGGGGGGAGGGGCGGGTTGGAGACGGGTTGAAGGCTCCAGAGAGAGGATGCGGGGGACGGGGACGATGGAGCCGGGGGGACGGAGCCGGGCGGGTGGGGGGAGGCTTCCGGGGCGACGGGGTTTCCTGCGTGGAGGGGGAAGGAGGCCCGAGGTGCGAGCAGGAGCGCGAGCGAGGCGGCGGCCGACGTGACGCGGCTGCGGAAGGCCTTGAGGACGCGCGGAGGCATGGGGGAAGGGTGGCATGGTGGGAGGGACGGGTGTCGAGAGGGGACCCGCGTGGAATTCGAGCCGTGCATGCCGAAGGGGTCGGCCGGATCTGGACGTGCCGCGGAGATCGGACCGGTCCCGCAGGGCGGGAGCATGGAGTGGCGCCCGGGGACGGCCGCGCTCCCAGGGTGTGAGCCCACACGACGTCTTCGGGACCACCCACCCCTTCGGGATGCGCCGGAATTCGAGGCGGGGCGCGGTCGGGAATGGCCATGGACGCCATCCGTGGGTAGCGTTCGGCGCTGATGACACAATGGATTGAGTGGGCGGGGCATCCGGCGGCGTGGATGAGCCTGCTGACCCTGACGGTGCTGGAGGTGGTGCTGGGGATCGACAACCTGATCTTCATCTCGATTCTTTCGGGAAAGCTGCCGGCGTCGGAGCAGGCGCGGGCGAGGCGAGTGGGGTTGGCGTTGGCGTTGGTGACGCGGGTGTTGCTTTTGTTGTCGATCAGTTGGGTGATGAGCCTGAAGGCGCAGCTGTGGGATTACTCGATCCTTGGACTGGCGTTGCCGAACACGGGCAAGGACCTGGTGCTGGCGGTGGGCGGGTTGTTCCTGGTGTACAAGTCGGTGAAGGAGATCCACGAGAAGCTGGAGGGCGTGGACGGGGGGCAGACGGGAGGGGTGGCGCCGTCGTTCACGGGCGTGGTGGTGCAGATCCTGTTGCTGGACATTGTTTTCTCCCTCGACTCGGTGATCACGGCGGTGGGGATGGCGCAGCATGTGCCGGTGATGGTGTTGGCGGTGGTGATCGCGATGGTGGTGATGTTGATCTTTGTGGACGCGATTGGCGGGTTCGTGGAGAGGCATCCGACGGTGAAGATGCTGGCGTTGGCGTTCCTGATCCTGATTGGGACGCTGTTGCTGGCGGAGGGGTTCCACCAGCACATCCCGAAGGGCTACGTGTACTTCGCGATGGCCTTCGCCGTGGGCGTGGAGATGCTGAACCTGCGGCTGCGGAAGAAGGCGGAGGGCGTGAAGTTGCACCAGCCGTACCGGTGACGGGGCCGGGAAGGGACGTCCGGGGAACCACGAGATGACGATTGCTGAATTGCACGGGGACGAGGCGCTGCGGGCGCGGGAGTTCCCGGTGGTGACGAGGGGGCCGTTTCTGGCGCACGCGGGGGTCTGCCCGTTGCCGAGGCGCGTGGCGGACGCGATGGGCGAATACCTTGGGCGGAGCACGCTGGAGGACCAATACGAGGCGCAGCATGGGGACCTGGTCGAGGAGACCCGTGCGGCGGCGGCCCGGTTGATTGGGGCGAAGCCGACGGAGGTGGCGTTGGTGGGTCCGACGTCGCTGGCGTTGTCATTCCTTGCGTCGGGGCTCCCGTGGCGTCGCGGGGACAACGTGCTGGTGTACTTCGACGACTACCCGTCGAACGTGTACCCGTGGATGGCGTTGTCGGAGCGGGGCGTGGAGGTGCGGATGTTGAACGTGCGCGAGCTGGGGAAGGTTCGCGCGATCGACGTGCAGGGGCAGGTGGACGAGCGGACGCGGCTGGTGACGCTTGCGAGCGCGCATTACCTGTCGGGCTGGCGGGTGAACGTGGATGCGATCGGGAGGCACCTGCGGACGAGGGGCATCCTGCTGTGCGTGGACGCGATCCAGACGCTGGGGGCGTTTCCGTTGTCGGTGGAGCACGTGGACCTGATGGCGGCGGACGCGCACAAGTGGATGCTGGGGCCGAGCGCGGCGGGGTTGATGTACGTGAAGGAGGACTTGCAGCACCGGCTGCGGCCGGTGGTGCATGGGTGGCACAACGTGGAATGCCCGAGGTTTTTGACGCAGGAGGACATGGTGTTCCGGAAGGACGCGCGCCGGTACGAGGCGGGGACGCACAACCTGCCGGGTTTGGCAGGGTTCAAGGCGGCGCTGGACCTGCTCCATGAGGTGGGGGTGGAGGCGATCGGGGCGGAGCTGGCGAGGAAGCGGGCGTGGCTGGTGCCGGAGTTGCAGGCGAGGGGCTTCACCGTGTTGCAGCCCACGCCGCCGCCGGAGAACACGGGCGGGGTGGTCTCGTGCTACAAGCCAGGCGAGGACGTCGCGGCGATCTACCGGAAGCTGAGGGCGGCGGGGGTGACCCCGTCGTTGAGGCATGTGCCCGGCAACCATGCCGTGCTGCGTTTCTCGCCCCACTTCTACAACACGGACGCGGAGCTGCGGCGGGCGTTGGATGTCATGGACGCTGCCTAGGACAAGTCGGTACTTGACCGGCACCGCAAGCGTTTTTTATCACGGTCTCACCATTCCCTAACCTTTGAAGACTGTTAGCCATGACCAAGCGCGATATTGTCGTGCGAATCGCCGAGGAACTCGGCGAGGAGCAATGCGTTTCTCCGGGACATTCCATCAAGCAGGAGACCGTCCTGAGCATCGTCCAGAAGACCTTGGACATCATCCTTGGCGCGCTCGCCCGCGGGCAGACCGTGGAATTGCGGAACTTCGGCGTGTTCGAGGTGAAGGTGCGGAAGGCGCGGGTGGGGCGTAACCCGAATGAGCCCCAGGCGGACGTGCCGATCCCGGCGCGGGCGGTGGTGAAGTTCAAGCCGGGGAAGGAAATGCGTCAGCAGGTGCTGAAGCTGACCCCGGACCGCCCGGCGAAGAGCTAGTGTCGTGTCTCACCAATCGCTGGTGTTTCGTTGCTCCAAGAATGCCCCGGGGCAAGGCGTGAGGACGGAGC
>CAIYFP010000506.1 GCA_903925515.1 uncultured Verrucomicrobiota bacterium | reverse complement strand
TTGATGCTGAGGTCGGGGTTGTCGCGGTAGTTGTTGGCGATGGCGAGGTATTCGTTGTTGAGAAGGTAGGGAGGGAGTGGCAGCGCATCCGAGGCGGCGTTCCATTCGTGGATGCGGTCCGTCATGGCCTTGGCCTTGGGCGAGAAGCAAGGGACCCAATAGTTCGCGAGGAGGGTGGAGCTTCCATTGACGAGCGTGAATTGGTCACCGGTTCGCTTGGGCGTCGGGCGTTCGGCCTCGGGATCGCCGTTCAACGTGGCGACGGACTCGATGAGGGACGGGACGACGACGACGCCGTACATGTTCCGGGACTCGCCCTGCTGCAGGAGCTTGACGGAGCCGGTCGTCACGGTTCGCACATAGACGGAGGCAACCTGGTTGATGCTGCCGTCGCCGTTCTCGTCGAAGCCAACTTCGTCTGGGGCGGAGGGGTTGGCGGCGCGGTTGAGGCCGTTGGTGGTGGCAACCCAGCCGCCGTCCACGACCCATTTCATGACGGAGGCGAAGTCGGGGGGCGTGGCGGCGTCGTTGTCGCCGATGCGATTGTCCACGAGGAGGAACACCTTGGCGGGAGCGTTGAGCTGGAGCTCGACCTCCAGGGTGGCGTTGTCGCGGTTGTTGTTGGCGATCATGACGTAGGGCGCGCCGATGAGGTACGGGGGGATGGGCGCGTTGGTGGCGGCGGCATTCCATTCGTGGGCCCGGTCAGTCATGCAGAGGGCGCGTGGACCGAACAGGGGAACCTTGTACCCGGCCCGGATGAGGGTGGCCCCGTTTTTAATGTCCACGGTGTTGCCCGTGAACTGGGCCTCGGGCCGGTCGGTGTCGCCGTTGGCCTGTGATACGGCCTTGACGACCTGGGCCATCGCGATGGGTGTGCAGGCGAGGAGCAGTCCAAGGCACAGGGCCTTGGCTCGCTTGCCATGGGATGAGGGCAGGGTGTTCTTCATGGGAATTGGGTTGGTGGCGAGTTGGAGGGGGGCCATGGCATGCCGAGCTGCATCCGAGTGCATAGGGCAGACGGTCCTTTCAGGAACCGCCCCTTGGGATGATGTCTTGGCATGCCGCTGTCGCCCCCTTTCGACTTGGGCAGGGAAGACAAGCGCGTGCCTTGGGTCAAGTTCTCGTTTGCCAAGCGCGTGGACCGGGGAGGACGTGCGGCCGTCCCGAGTTGCTGCCTTGGCATGCGCGTCATCGGGCGGACCATGGAAAGGCTGCACGGCGGGCGCCGGGTCGAAGGCGGAGTTGCGAGGGGGCCATTTGATGCGGACCGGCGGACTGGCAGACGGAAGTGAAATCGTTCTTGTCGCGGGAAGGGATCCCGATAGCGTTGCGGGGCCTGGCTCCGCGCGTGCGGATGCCGCAAAAGGCTGAGAAAAGACCGTAAACCATGAACCTAGTCGTCAACCTCCGTTGCCAACCGCAACGTCGGTGAGTCGTCAGGCACGGAGCATTCCAAGGGGCGCGCCATGAAGGCGAGGCCCCAAAAGAGTCTCCCCGTTCGCATCCTTGCGCGGCGAGAGATACGACCGCGCTACCAGACCGATGGCAGCTACTACCCCGTCCTTCGCGGACCTGCTCAAGCAATACAACCGGCAGTTTGAGGCCGGCCAAATCGTCAAGGGAACCATCATCGAAGTCCGACCCAAGGAGGTCCTTGTGGATGTCGGTGGCAAGTCCGAGGGGGTGGTTCCCTCCTCCCAGTTCGAGAACTTCGAGTCCGTGAAGGTGGGCGACGTCATCGACGTGCTCATTGAGCGCCCGGAGGACAAGGACGGCAACATTCACATCTCCAAGGAGAAGGCCGAGTTCCAGCAAAACTGGGACCGTATCCAGACCATCTGCAACGAGGGCGGCACGGTCCATGGCAAGGTCAAGGGAGTCGTGAAGGGCGGGTTGCTCATCAACATCGGCGTGGAGGCGTTCTGCCCGGCGTCGCAGGTGGACGTGGTGCCCCCGAAGAACCTGCTGGCGTTCGTGGGGAACTCGTATGAGTTCCGCGTGGTGAAGCTGAACCCGGACCGCCAGAACGTGGTGCTGAGCCGCCGCGAGCTGGTGGAGGCGGAGCGGAACGCGCGCCGGTCGGCATTGTTGACGGAGATGATGCCCGGCGACATCCGCAAGGGCACGGTCAAGAACATCACGGACTTCGGCGCGTTCATCGACCTCAACGGGCTCGACGGCCTGCTGCACATCACGGACATGACGTGGGGGCGCCTTGCGCACCCGAGCGAGCTGCTCAAGGTGGGACAGGAACTCGACGTCGTCGTGCTGGACGTGAACCGCGAGAAGGAGCGCGTGTCCCTCGGGCTCAAGCAGAAGTCGAGCAATCCGTGGGACAACATCGACCAGAAGTTTCCGGTGGGAACCAAGGTCAAGGGCAAGGTGGTCAACCTTGTTCCCTACGGAGCCTTCGTGGAGGTGGAGCCCGGCGTGGAGGGCCTTGTGCATGTCACGGAGCTCTCGTGGACGAAGCGCATTGCCAAGCCCTCGGACGTGCTCAAGCAAGGCCAGGAGGTGGAGGCCGTGGTGCTGGGGATCAACCGCGAGGAGCAGAAGATCTCCCTCGGCATCCGCCAGCTCGAGACCAACCCATGGGACGTGGCCCACGAAAAGTACCCGCCGGGAACCATGGTCAAGGGGCCCATCCGAAACCTCACCTCGTACGGCGCATTCCTCGAGCTGGAGGAGGGCTTGGACGGCATGATCCACGTCTCCGACATGAGCTGGACGCGGAAGATCAACCATCCTTCGGAGGTGCTGAAGAAGGGCGACGTCGTGGAGGCCACGGTGCTGGAGGTGGACAAGGCGAACCAGCGCATCAGCCTCGGGGTCAAGCAGCTCGCGGAGGATCCGTGGAGCCAGATCGACAAGCACTTCAAGGTGGGCGACCTCGTCAGCGGCAAGGTCACCAAGCTGGCCAGCTTCGGCGCGTTCATCGGCCTGCCCCAGGACATCGACGGACTTGTCCACATCTCGCAGGTGTCCGAGGAGCGCGTGGACAAGATCAAGAACGTCCTGAAGGTCGGCCAAGATGTAACGGCCCGGGTCATCAAGATCGACCGGGGCGAGCGACGGATCGGCCTGTCGATCAAGGCGGCAAACTACTCGGCCGAGCAGTTGAAGGAGGAGCAGAAGCTTCTCGACCAGCTCAAGCCAGGCGAGGACCTCGTTGCGCTCGAGCACGCGTTTGCCGCCGCCGAGGAGAAGGCCAAGGAAGGCGACCAGCCTTGATCGGTTGGACGGCCTGATCCAGGGGCGCATCCCGATCGGGGTGCGCCCTTTGCCTTTGCCCGCTGCATCGTCGCGCTCGCCATGGCCACGGGGCCATCCCACGCATGAAGCCTACCGCCGTGCGAACACGGGTGCTGGTCGGCGTTGTCATGGTTGCCACCGCCGCCGTCATCGGGTTTCGCCATGGCATGGGGTGGTGGAGGGGGCACCGGCACGACGCCTTGATCCGGACGGCCGCCTCGCAGCATGGGGTGCCGGCGGAGTTGGTGAAGGCGGTGGTGTGGCGGGAGAGCCGATTTGACGAGCATGCCATGGGCTCGAAAGGGGAGATTGGGCTGATGCAGGTCACCGCGGATGCGGCGCAGGAGTGGGCGGACAAGCGCCGGGACCGTGATTTCCGGCCCATGCACCTGCTGGATCCGGCGACGAACCTGCAAGCGGGCTCGTTCTACCTTGCGAAGGTGGCCCGCCGATATGCAGGGACGGACCGGCCATTTGCCTACGCGCTTGCGGACTACAACGCCGGGCGTGGCAACGTGCTTCGCTGGATGAAAGGGCCGGCGCGGACGAACTCCGAGGCATTCCTCGGGATGATGAGCTTTCCCGGCACGCGCGAGTACGTCCGCAGCATCCTTGCGCGCGCGCCGCGTTACCGGGCTGATTTTGCGGAGCATGCGGGGCCGTGACCTGCCATGAAGCCGGGGGATGGTGTCCCCGGGCGACGCATGCAGGCGCGGGTCGCCCGGTTAAGGGCCCGATGCGTCCCCCCATGGGATCCCTGGGGGCAAGCAGGATGGAATGAAGATCGGTGGGCAAGGAATGACGGGCGGATTCATGGCTGGCTCAGGGGCTGGCGGACGCGGTATCCATGGCCACCGGAGTTCAAGCGAGTCGGTGATGGAGGGCGTCATGAGGGCATGGGTTCGGGCAACATGGTGGATCAAGGCATGGACGGTGGCGTGCTGGGTTGCGGTGGATTGCGCCGGAATGGCGGCGGCGCAGCGGCCCAACATCCTGATCCTCCTTGCGGATGACCTCGGGTTCTCGGATATCGGCTGCCATGGGGGCGAGATCCCGACACCGAACCTGGACCGGTTGGCGGCCAACGGGGTTCGGTTCACGCAGTTTTACAACACCGGCCGGTGCTGGCCCTCGCGGGCCGCGCTGATGACGGGGCATTATCCGCAGCAGACGCGGATGGACCCGCCCCGGGGAAGGTTGCCGTCGTGGTCAAGGCTGCTGCCGCACCATCTGCGTCCGGCCGGCTACCGGGCCTATCACGCGGGCAAGTGGCATGTGATGGGCGCGCCGAAGGTGGTGGCGGACGGGGGCTTTGACCGGTCGTATGTGGTGCACGACCACGACCGGAACTTTGGGCCGCGAAGCCATGAGCTGGATGACAAGCCCTTGCCGCCGGTGGACCCCGCCTCGGGGTATTACACGACGACGGAGTACGCGTCGCGGATGGTGGGGTTCCTGAAGGACCATGCGCGCGAGCACCCGGAGAAGCCGTTCGTGGCGTTCCTTGCGTTCACGGTGCCGCACTTCCCGTTGCAGGCGCCGCGGGAGGACATCGAGCGGCACCAGGGCCGCTATGACGTGGGCTGGGACTTCATCCGGGACCGGCGCTGGGTGCGGACCTTGGAGCTGGGACTGTTCTCGGGCGAGAACGCCCCAGCCGAGCCGGGCGTGATCCCGCATTGGAACCTTGGGGAGGGGGAGTTGCGTCGGCAGGTGGACCCGGCCGAGGTGGCGCGCGCGGTGCCATGGAACCCGTTGTCGGCGCAGGAGAAGAAGTTCCAGGCGACGAAGATGGCGATCCATGCGGCGATGGTGGACCGGATGGACCGGGAGATCGGGCGGGTGCTGGGGCAGGTGCGGGAGATGGGGGCATGGACGAACACGTTGACGGTGTTCCTCTCGGACAACGGGGCGAGCGCGGAGTTCCTGAACCGGGGGGATCGTCATGACCCGAAGGCGGCGCCCGGGTCGGCGGGAAGCTACCTGTGCCTGGGGCCGGGATGGTCGAGCGCGGCGAACACCCCGTTCCGGCTGCACAAGTCCTGGGTGCACGAGGGGGGCGTTGCGACGCCGGCGATCTTCCATTGGCCCGCCGGGATCGCCGCGCGGGGGGAGCGTCGGCGGACGCCGGCGCATGTCATCGATCTGGTGCCCACGATCCTCGCGGCGGCGAAGGTGCCGTCGTCGCTGCCGCCGCATGCCGCGCCGTTCGCGGGGCGGAGCCTTCTGGCGGCGCTGGCGGCGGACGTGCCGGTGGAGCGCGAGTTCCTCTACTTCCACCACGAGCACAACCGGGCGCTGCGCATCGGGGATTGGAAGGTCGTCACGAAGAGGCCCGCGACGAACGAGTGGGCGTTGTACAACCTGGCGTCGGACCGGGCCGAGCAGGTGGACCTTGCGGCAAGGGAGCCGGAGCGGCTGCGCCGGATGACGGGCCTCTGGGAGAAGGCGACCCTTGAGTTTGCGGCGGATGCGGAGAGAAAGCCATGAGTGCCTTGTTCCTTGCGACGGCGAACGCGCACAAGGTCGATGAGTTCCGGCAACTGCTGGGCGCGCGACATCTCGTGTTGTCGTTCCGGGACACGTCGGCCCGGATCGACGTTCCCGAGACGGCGGACACCTTCGGGGGCAACGCCCTGCTGAAGGCCGTGGCGTGGGCGCGGTACCTGTCGATCGACGCGTGCAACCTCGGGGTGGAATGGGTGGTGGCGGACGATTCCGGGCTGGAAGTGGACGCGTTGGGCGGGGCGCCGGGAGTGCATTCGGCGCGCTTTGCCGCGTTGCGGGGCGGGGCGAAGGGGAACTCGGCGGACGTGGACAACAACGCGTTGCTGCTGAGGTTGATGGCGGACGTGCCGGAGGGGCGGCGCACGGCGCGGTTCCGATGCGTGCTGGCGGTGGTGCCGGTGTCGGACCCGAACCCGGGCGCGGCGGTGTATTTCTTCGGGGCGTGCGAGGGGCGGTTGCTGGGGTTGGGGGCGGGCGCGCATGGGTTTGGGTATGACCCGTTGTTTGTGCCCGAGGGAGAGACGCGGTCGTTTGCGGAGCTGGGGATGGAGGAGAAGGGCAGGATGTCGCACCGGGCGCGCGCGGTGGCGGGGCTTGCGCGGTGGCTTGGGGAGCGGGGCGCGGGAATGGGGGACTGAGTACCCCGTGCGAGGGAACCCGGCTTTCAGCCCGGGGAAGGCTGGACGTCTGTGGCCGGAGGCTGGCTGCCGGGCTCGGGGTTCAGGGCGTTCCACCATTCGTGGTAGAGGCGTTCGAGGGTCTCGCGTGGATCCTCGACCATGAGGGCCTCACGGATGCAGGTGGCGTACATGACGAACGAGAGGGGCGGGACGCGCGGCACGACGCGAAGTCGAATGGGGCGTCCGCGGGCGTCGAAGTCCGCGAGGAAGGCACGGGCGCGGGTTTCGTCGAGGAATGCATGGCCTGCGTCGCGGCGGGCCTCGCGGAGGAGGACGTGGGAGGGTTCGTGATCGACGAGGACGTTGAAGATGACCTCGGAGCTCCACTGGAGCTTGCGGGCATTCTTTTGGGCGCCGAGCTGGTTGCGCCAGACCATGAGGCCGGTTTGGGCGGCGGTGCGGAAGTGGTACTTCAACAGGTCCGACCGTCGCAGGACGTCGCCAAGGTCCTCCGCGAAGCCCTCGGGGGAGAGCAGGGCTGGGATGTCGTCGGCCGCGAGGGCTGAACCGGGCTCGACGGTGAGGGCGAAGCCGTAGTCGTCGCCGGCCGCGACGGGATTGCCGCCCTTGAGGCGTCCCACGCGTAGGCCGACGACGCGTGACAGGGCATCGTTGGCGGCGCGTCCGATGAGGGAATGGAAGAAGTAGTGGAGGCGGGGCCCGACGAGTCCGACGGGTTGCGTGGGCGAGGGAGGAGGTGTGGAGACCTGGTTGGGTGGTCGGGGGGAGCGGGCGGGGAGGAGGATGGAAGCGAGGGCAATCTGGCCCTCGCGTGGCGGGGATTCGAGGGCGCGATGGCTTGGACGCGAAGGCCTTGGGCGGGCCGGGGGAAGGTTCCGGGCGGCGACCATGTTGGCGGGCTCGGTGAACTGCTCGACGAGGAGGGTTTCGGGGACGGGGATTTCGCTGACGCCGTGCTGGGCGGCATGGACGCGGTGGATGACGGCCGCGTTGGCGGGTCCGCAATCCAGGCGCTGGGCGATCCATGCCATCAGGGCGGGCGCGGGGAGGTTGGATTCGAGCCGTTGCCGAAGCTCGCGTCGGAACTCGCGGATCTCGCGGGCGACGCGGTTGGCGAGGGGAAACTTGTTGGCGCCCCAGCGAGGGACGGTGGGCGTCTGGCCGTCGGCGGGGGTGACCCGGCATTCCATGGAGTCGATGCGTTCGAGCCGGAGGGGCCGGCCGGCGAGGGAGAAGATGTCGCCGGGCTGGAGGCGGCGCGCGAAGGATTCCTCGACGGTGCCGAGATGGCGGTTGCGATGGACGACATGGATGACGCCCTCGGTCGGGATGGTGCCGATGTTTTGGAGGAGGTCGCGCCGGGTGTTTCCGGCGCGGGTCTCGAAGGCGTCGTCGTCGAGGTGGATTCGGCCGAAGACGTCGGTGTATTGGGCACGGAGGGCCTTGCCGCCGCCGGCGAGGTATTCGAGGACGGCGTCGAAGGCATCCTGCGCGAGGTCCTTGAAGGGCCATGCGCGCCGGACGAGAGCGAGTGCTTCGGCGCGTGGACAGCGTTGGATGCAGCCCATGCCGGCAAGGTGCTGGGCGAGGACATCGAGGGGGGCGAGCGGGATGCGGACGGGGTCGAGGTGCCCGGCCCGGGCGAGGCGCGCGGTGGCGCAACATTCGACGAGGTCGCCCACGTTGGTGGCCATGAGGATGCCATGGCTGACCTTGCTGATGGAATGGCCGGCGCGCCCGGCGCGTTGGAGGGCGCGGTTGACGCCCTTGGGGGTGGCGAGCATGACGACGAGGTCCACCGAGCCGATGTCGATCCCCATCTCGAGGGAGGTGGAGCAGACAACCGCGCGGAGTTGGCCACGCTTGAGGCGGTCCTCGACGTCCAGCCGGAGGTCGCGGTCGAGGGATCCGTGGTGGCACTCGATGAAGGGGGCGAGGTCGGGGCGTTGCTGGTGGAGCCAATAAGTGGCGGACTCGGCGCCGGAGCGGGTGTTGGTGAAGACGAGGGTGGTTTGGTGGGCGTCGATCAGGCGCGCGAGGTCGCCCATCATGCGCGCGCCCATGAACCCGGCCGCGGGGTAGGGGTCGCGCTCGAGCGGCGAATGGACGGAGAGCTCGATCCTCTTGGCGGAGTCGGCCTCGACGACGCGGCAATCGCGGCCGACGCCGGCAAGAAAGGCGGCGACATCCTTGGCGGGGGCGACGGTCGCGGAGAGTCCGATGCGCTGGGGGCCGTTCCCCGGGGCGTGGGCGGAGACGAGGGCCAGGCGCTCGAGGGAGAGGGAGAGGTCGGAGCCCCGCTTGTTCTCGGCGAGGGCATGGACCTCGTCCACGACGACCCAGCGGCAGCGGGAGAGATGGGGGAGCCAACGTTCCTGGGAGAGCATGAGCCCGAGGCTTTCGGGCGTGGTGAGGAGGAGATGGGGCGGGTGGTTGAACTGGCGTTGGCGTTCGGCCTGGGAGGTGTCGCCGGTCCGGAGGGCCACGGTGATGGGCGGGTTCTCGCCAAACGCCCCGGCCAGGGGGAGCCGGAGGTTTTTTTCGAGGTCATGGGCGAGGGCGCGGAGTGGGGAGACGTAGAGGGCATGGATGCCTTGGCCGAGGCGTTGCTCGGCGTGCTCGCGCGCGAGTGGGTCGAGGATGGCAAGGAACGCGGCGAGCGTCTTGCCGGTGCCGGTGGGGGAGATGACAAGGACGTGGTGGCCTGCCTCGATCAGCGGCCATGCGGCGGCTTGGGCAGGGGTGGGAACGCGATGGGTGGCGTCGAACCATGCCCGCAGCCGCGAGGGGTTCGACGGGGATGCCGGGTGCGTCGCGGGGCTCGGTGGCTCAGAGGGCATTCGCGGGCGTTGGCTCGGCCGAGTGGGCTGCGCGCGGGATGGAACGGGCGGCGGCGGACCATTGGGCAAGGACGAGGAGGAGGGTGGCGAGGTTGATCCCTTGGCTTGCGCCATGGAGCTTGCGGAAGCGCGCGGAGGCGGCGTAGCGCTCGGCGGCGGGCGGCGCGGGGTCGTGGCGTACCCGATGGAGGTCGGAGAGCGCGGGGTGGAGCCAGAGGAGGCTCGCAAGGCAGGACGCAAGGAGGAGGCCGATCGCGATGGGACGCCAGCGCGGGACGTCGCGGCGGGAGAGCCATGAGGGCAACTCGAAGAGCGCAAGCGCGGTTGCGATGCCGGCCTGCGCGAGGAAATAGCGGTACAGGACAGCCTGGGCGGTGAAACCGGGCTCGCCGGGAGGAAGCCCCGGTCGCGCGGTGGCGAACACGGCGGGGATGGCGACGAAGGCGACGCCGACGCCGATGCCGAGCCAGAGGGACCAGAGAAGCAGCGTGAGGCGTTGAAGCACGGGCCGATGTTCCTTGGGCGCGGAGTGAAGGCAAGGCAAGGCAAGGCAAGGGCGCGTCCCTGTCGAGCCTTGGGAGCCGCAAGGCGCCCGGGGATTTCGCCGACTCCTTGCGTGAGGACGGGACGGTGGCGAGCGACCCGATGCCCGGGGCGTGCGTCATGGCCCGGTTTGGTCCGATGGGTCCAAATCCCCGCGCAAGGAGGAGGGAATCTCTCGATCCCCATGCGGATGGATAGCGGCAGGCTGCGTGCCAACCCGCCATCGTAGCGGATGGGCATCAACCCCAGCATGGGCGTCCATGAGACTGCATGCTTCGCGTCACGGCGGCATGGATTTTCAACCCTCCGTCGGCGCAGCGTGCGGGGAGAACCCGGCACTCGGGACCTGCTTGCGCGAGGATTTGGGATGGGGCACGGGCCTTGCGGGGGGAGGGGGTGATGGGGATGAAGCTCGGGAGTGCCCGGGGAGTCGGGCGGGGATGGCGGCGGGGCGAAAAGGTGCTTGGCCACGCACGGGAAGTGTAAGGAACGGGTGGCTGGCAGCGTTTAGATGGCAGTGAAAGCCTGTCATGAAGCCATGCCGAATCGGGAGTGCTGGAGCAAGCCGCAGCCCTTGCCGTTTGGGGTCACACTGGCCCTTTCGCGGCCCTCATAAAACAATTTGACAATTCAAAACAACCATTCACAATAGGCCAGCATTGCCTGAGCCAGTTCCCATTTGCGTACCACCCCTTGCACCATGAAACCGATTGAAGCCGTTGACCGTGGGACCTTGCATGAGGTTGGCCGACGGCCCCCTGCCACGAACACCATGACCGCTCCCTCGTTGTTGTTGGCCGGTCTTGCATGGCTTGCTGCAAACGGGGTGAACGCGGCGGCAGTTTTCCATGATGACTTCGAGGGACCCGTGCTGCCCGAGTGGTCTTCGTCGGTTCGCGACGGCAGTCACCCTGCCAGCTTCTCCGGCTTCCTTGGACGTCTGGGGAACGATCGTGCGGAACTGACGCTGACGGGACTGACGCCCGGCGCGGGTTACACGGTGTTGTTTGACCTGTACGTTTTCGACAGTTGGGACGGGGATGACTACGGGCCGGACACGTTCCGCGTGTGGGTGGATGGAACGGCGGTGTTGGACCGGACGATCTCGCAGTTCAACGGGACGCAGACATGGACGCGCCCTGCGGACGTGAAGGGGCAACTGGGGTTCAGCGGGTATGAAGATTCCATTTTTCGCCGGGTGCCGGTGACGTTCACGGCGTCGGCCAGCTCGGTGGTGCTGGGGTTTGAGGGTGCCAACCTGCAGTCCTTGGACGACGAGTCATGGGGCCTCGACAACGTGG
>CAIYFP010000505.1 GCA_903925515.1 uncultured Verrucomicrobiota bacterium | reverse complement strand
GTGAGACACGACACTAGGGCACCACGACCTTGGGCTGCGCCGCCTGCCACTCCGCCTCGCCCACCTTCCTGTCCACGTGCGTGAACACGAAGACCCCCTTCTTGTTCCCCACCACCACGTCCGGACGCCCGTCCCCGTTGTAGTCCCGTGCCTTGACCTCCGTGCCCGTGCCCGACGCGTCGTCGATCACGTGCGGCACCCAGTCCACAGACTTGTCCTTCCCGCGCCGAAGCTGGAACCAGACGACGTAGGGCGTCGCGTTCGGTTCCGGGTCGCCGCCCGGCCCATGCGCCCAGAAACGCTTGCCGGTCACGATGTCCTTCAACCCGTCCGCGTCCATGTCCACGAGGTCGATCGCATGCAGCTGGGAGAAGTGCATCCCGTAGCGGTTCTCAGTGGGGAGCTTGTTCATGAAGATATGCTCCTTGAAACGAATCTCCGTCCCCTCCCGCACCTGCTCGTACCACGCCAACCCGTAGCCATGCGCCGCAAGGCTGCTGATCACGTCGTTCCTCCCGTCCCCGTTCACGTCGTAGGCGTACATCTGCGCGCCGCCCACCCCGAAGGCCTGCGCGTGAAACCTCCACTCCGGGTCACCCGCCAGGGACGACGGCTGCTCCCACCACCCGTCCTTCTCCAACAGGTCCGCCCGCCCGTCCCCGTTCACGTCCCCCACTCCCATCCCATGGGTGAACTTGTGGTAGTTCTTGTTCGGCGTGACCGGGTGCCACCGGAACGGCGCCGTCGGGTTCGCCCGGTCGGGCTCGGCCCAGCCGTACCGGCCCTTCGACGCGCACACGATCTCCGGCCGGCCGTCCCCGTTGATGTCCGTGAACGTCGGCGACTCGTTGTCCGTCACGTCGATTGCCATGTGACGCTTCCAATCCCCGGACGCCCCCTTCGGGTTCTCGTACCACCACGACTCCGCCCCGGGGAACCCGAGGATCAGGATGTCGTGCCAGCCGTCCCCGTTGAAGTCATGGCTGAAGGCGAAGAAGTTTTCCGAGTACTCATTCTCGTTGCCCAGCCCGCCCTTGTACCCGGCGAACTCCACGGGCTGCCCGTTCTTGCTGCTCCTCGACCGCCGCGTCGCCGGCGCGTACGCATGACGGACCTTGAACGACGGCCCCTCGTACCAGAACGGCCCTGACACCACGTCCATCTTGCCGTCCTTGTTGAAGTCGCCAAACGCGGCCCCCTCCGCCCAGAACTCGTCCGTCAACTGCTGCCGCTCGAACGTGTGGAGCACCCACCCACCCTTCGGCGCTGCCAGCAACCCACATGCCATCGCCGCCATCATGCCCAACGCCATCGCCTTCCTCGCACTCCGGGATTTCATGCAGCCCTTGTCCTCCACACCTCCCCCGCCGGTCAAGGCACAAGCCCGCACCCGGAATCCCCACGTAAGAAGTTTTTCGGCTCGCGGCCCCGGCCTTGGACCCGGATGGAGCGGCCAACGGATGGATCCCAGGGACCCCATCCGTTGACCCTCTCCAACCAACCCGGGCATCCCCATGCAGGGGAATGACGCCTTGGCCCCTCGAAGGACCGACCGCATG
>CAIYFP010000504.1 GCA_903925515.1 uncultured Verrucomicrobiota bacterium | reverse complement strand
CCTCACCCAAGCGTCACCCTCTGCGGTGGGGATGAGGATTTTCCGGGTGGAGACGAGCAGGAACGGGAGCCCCCTCTCACGCCAATAATCCACCGTGCGAGGGGAGACGCTATGGCGTTGGCTGAATGCCGACTTGGTTAGGGATACAGGCGTCGGCGTTGCCTGCGGTTTCGTTGCTTCAAGCATCGCGCAACCACGATGCCGCACGGTCGCGCGGTACCCTGAAAATCAATCTCTAGGCGCGTTCCTGATTAGACGCGGGAAGGACAGGGTTGCCCGGCTTGGCCAACGCGAACCGGGCCTTCTCGGCTTGGCTGGCGGAGCAATCGGCGAGCTTCATCACCACGGGCAGCAGATCGGCGGCGTTGTGGTTACTCCAGTCCACAAGCACCCATGCGGCCATGGCGCGGTCCATCCGATTGGGGATGCTGTAGCGGCGGACGGCGTCGAGGATGGCCACCGTTTCGTCGAAGTGCCTTTGGAGGGAAAGTGCCACCTCCGTTGTGGCGACGGGTAGAACCGGAGAACTGCAATCGTCGCAACGGGTTGTCGAATGCTCAGTTCCTCGCGCCAAGTCGCAAAAGCACCCGAGGATGACGGCGCGAACCAAGGCCGGATGTTGCGTCCTCCAATCGACGGCGGCGGAGCCAGGCGCAATAACTGACAGAATGCGAAGGACGCCTTTAATCTTCACTCCGTCATGCGTAGGGGAGTTCCCATGCTCAAATTCCCAACCCCTTGTCACATTTGACAGTAGGGCGCGGGACTTACTCAAAAGAGCCTTGGCGTTGCGCCATAGGGCAAACGCCTTGGCCATTCGAGAGACGCTTGCTAGGGCCTCGTTGCCTTGCGCCATCGGCACCGATGCGAGGGAGAACTTGGCAACCGCCAGCTTCAACGTGCAACCCGGCAACCATTCCCCAGCAAAGCTGCGTGCTGTTATCTCCAAGTCTCGATCCGGCGTCCTGCTCAAGTAACTGCGCAATCGAGCGGCATCATCGGGGTCGAAAATTCCTTCCCAAAGGGCACCGGGCACCGGAAGCGGCGGAGCGGCCAGCCTTCGAGGCGAGCCCGGCTTCCTCCCTTGCGTCTTGGTCGAGGAGCGCTGGGTCCTACGCCTAGGCGACTTCACGGAGCACCCCCTTCCCGCTCGAGGGCACGATGGAGAAGAACCGTTCGGCATCGGCCTGGGTTGCGAGGCCACGATAGAACCGATGAACGATGCCGGGCGAGTTGCCGAGGTCTGCGGCGACCTTCGAGGCGTCACTCGTGAGGGCGCACTTGAACGTTGCCGCGGTATGTCTCGCGCCATTGGGGATGCGCCTCACACCAGCACGCTTGCACGCGGCGGTCACGAGTTGGGCGAACCGGTCCGGCCGGGCGTCGAAGAGGCGGTCATCGAGCGAGCCCACGAGCGGGCGGAGCCATTGCACCGCGTTGTCAGGCAGCGGGGCCAGCCGTCGGGATGCCGTCTTGGCGGTGCCTGCGGCGACGACGACGTGCCCGGCATCAAGGTCCACGCCCTGCCACGTCACACGTAGGGCCTCGGCGGACCGGAGCCCGCCGAAGAGGGAGACGACGAGCGCGGCGCGGGCCTCGGGTGCGATGGCGTCGAGGAGGGCGCGGGCCTCGTCGGGGGTCCAGAAGGCGACGTCCTCGCGACGCTTCACTTGCTCGCGTTCCACGTCCCTGACCGGGTTGTCGGCGATGCTGCCCCGGCGGCGGTGATGCTCAAACAAGGCATGAAGCAGGGTCCCGAAGTTGCGCTTGGTCTGGGCGGCCAGCGGGGTTCCCTTGGTCCCCTTCAATCCATCGATCCATGTTTGAAGGTCGGCGGTGGAGAAGTCTCCGAGGGCGCGCCCGGGATGATCGTTCACGAACCGGCCCAAGCGGCTGCGGATGTCGGAGAGAAGGCGAGGCGACCGGCCCTTGCTGTCCTTGCTTTCGAGGAGGTCTTCCACGGCCTGCCGGAGGGGGAGGGGCTTGCGGGCGTTGGGGGAGCGTTTGGCGAAGGCCTTGCAGGCGGTCACCACCACGTCATGCCCCACGAGCGCGGCGGCCTCGGCGAACAAGGCGCACGCGGTCGGAACGTCGAGGTTGAGCGGCGCAACAAGCTCTGTTGCGCGGACGAGGGCGGCGCGTTCGCGCCCGGTCATGGCTGCGCCGTCGGCGTCCATGGCGTTCAACCGGGCGACCAGGCGGGCGGCCTCGTCGCGGGCCTCGCGTTCGGTGTTGAAGGTCTGGAACCGGCGTTTGCCCGTGCTGTAGTCGGCCAGCATCCAGCGCGGTCCCCGGCCCCGTTCGGCGGGCCTTGGGTAGATCGT